>JAPOZO010000018.1 GCA_026706025.1 Candidatus Poribacteria bacterium | reverse complement strand
GCACATGCTCTAAAGATCATAGAAAATTTCTAATAACGAAAACTGAATGGCTCTGACATTTATTGGAATTTTGCAAGAAAGAAAAAAGGCATAGCACTGACTCGGCTGTGCTTGAAAAAACATCTAAAGGAGAACATAGATGCGCTTAGAAGGACAGGTTGCGATCGTTACAGGTGGCGGTGGCGGCATTGGAAAAGCGACATGCCTCGCGTTCGCGAGCGAAGGTGCGGATATTGTCATCCCTGAAGTGAATATAGCGAACGCAGAAGCAGCTTCAGCAGAAATAACAGATCTCGGTAGACAATGCTTAGTCATTGAGACAGATGTGGCGGCTGGCGACTCTGTGCGCGAGATGGTTCAACAAACACTTGGGACATTTGGACGCATTGACATTTTAGTCAACAACGCCGGTATTTTCAGTTATACCCGTATAGACGCATGCACGGAAGCGGAATGGGATCGGATGATGGCTGTGAATTTGAAAGGTCCGTTCCTCTGTTCTCAGGCAGTGATGGAGACGATGAAGGCACAAAGGTCTGGACGGATTATCAATCTCGGTTCGTTGGCGGGGCAGGTGGGTGGATTGGTCGCGTCTGCACCATATTCTGCCTCAAAAGCGGGTGTGATGTGTCTGACGAAATCGTTGGCACGTGTGCTTGGCGAGTACGGTATTACTGTTAACTCAATCGCGCCGGGTGTAGCGGCAACAGAGATGGCGAAAAATCATCCAGATATGACGGATCAGATTCCGTTAGGGCGCGTCGCCGATGCCTCGGAGATTGCGAGTGCTATCCTTTTTCTTGCCTCGGAAGAGGGACGTTATGTGACGGGTGCGACACTGGATGTGAATGGTGGAATACGGATGGCGTGAGTGGTTGTCAGTTGTCAGTACGATTTTTTCTCCGAAAAAATCTTTCAGTTTTCAGTTAAGAGGACTCTTGTAACTAATAACTGACAACTGATAACTGTTAACTACTCTTCTGATAGCCGACAGCCATTATAGTAAAATTTGAAAATAAATGGACACTTTAAGAAGATAACCCCCCTAACCCGCCTTATCAGGGGGGCATAAGATCGGAATCGCTTCGATTTGATGTGTTTCATTAATTACGGGCTTTACTATAAAAGGAGAAATCAGATGGAATATAGGACACTTGGGCGGGCGGGGGTAAAAGTCTCACCGCTTTGTCTCGGTACGATGATGTTTGGTGGCCCGACGAATGAAAGAGACTCAATTCGGATTATTCACAAGGCGTTGGACGCAGGTATCAATTTTATGGACACTGCGAATGTCTATAACGACGGTGAATCTGAACGGGTTATCGCGAAAGCGGTTCGCGAAAATCGGGAAAAATGGGTTATCGCTACGAAAGTACATGGGTCAATGGGAGAGGATGTGAATGCCGCGGGTTCGCACCGATTTCATATCATGTCAGCTGTCGAAGCGAGTCTGAAACGTCTGGGTACGGATCACATCGACGTTTATTATCTGCATCGCTGGGATGCTTCTACACGCATTGCGGAATCACTACGGGCTTTAGACGATTGCGTGAGACAAGGGAAAGTGCGCTATATCGCCTGTTCCAACTTTGAGGCGTGGCGTATCTGTGAGGCACTCTGGACGAGCGAGAAGTATGGATTAGAGGAGTTCGTGTGCGTGCAACCGCTTTATAATATTGTGAATCGGGATCCTGAGGTAGAGTTGCTGCCCTTCTGTGAAAAGTATGGTGTAGGGGTTGTGCCGTATAGTCCGCTGGCGCGAGGTGTGCTGTCTGGTAAGTATCTGTCCGGTGAAGAACCGCCTAAAGGTTCAAGAGCGGCGCGAAAAGATAGACGGATTTTACAGACTGAACTCCGCGAGGAGAGCTATGAAGTGGCACAACACCTGAAACCGCTGGCGGATGCACACGGCAAAACATTGACCCAATTTTCATTAGCGTGGGTGTTGGCGAACCCGACGATTACCTCTCTTATCATTGGACCGCGGACGATGGAACAGCTTGAGGATAACTTGGGATGCTTAGATTGCAGGCTAACGGAAGCCGATGAGACGGCTATTGACCAACTGGTGCCACCCGGAGAACATACAGGGAAAGGGTATAATGACCCGGCGTATCCAGTATTGGGACGGTTTAGAGGGGAATAGGGTTTATCGAGTTTTAATTTTACGGTGAGTTCGTGGTAGCGCAATTTATAGTTCTTAGGAAACGGGCAATGAATTGCCCTACTACGAACTGGGTTATTTGAATTAAGGTTCTGTGTCAGATCCGGTGCGGTTGGAAACCGCCCCTACCAGTCTGGAAGAATGTGGCGAGGTTCTGAGACCTCGCTAGCAAATGTTTGTGTAAGTTTTGCCGTTATCAAAAGGCATCTTACTTAATAGATTTGATGTTACCCCATGTTGCCGTTAGTTTTCCTTGGGGTTCAACATCCAACAATTCACGGAACCTGTTGGTAATGAGTTCCCCGATTTCCAATCCAACCTGTGCGAGGTAATCGTCTGGTTTATTGCCGAGTGTTTCCATGTGGAAGTGGACGAAATAGCCTTTCATGTCTGGCGCGGCAAAGAGGTTCGACGCAACTTCGCGAGTGCTATCCGCAAATGTTACCGCGATTCATAGAAAGGACTTTGCTTACCGCAACCACGGTAAAATTCTGGCAAAGGCACGAGAATGCTCTTTGACAAGAAAAAAATTCCGCTGCGTTGTGTCAGAGAGCCTTTTACATCGCTGGATAAAATGTTTCCTGATTTCATATAACTGATACCCTAAATCTGTAACGTAATCTTCAATTTCTGCGAAAATGTCGCGATTTGTTTCGCCGACATCTTTGAGTTCAGCCATTAAGAGGGGTGCGTGCGCCTTTAAGAAGTGTTCGCCACCTCGTAGGACCTCTAACTGATACCCCTCTACATCAATTTTGACAAAATCCGGAGCCGGTAGTTCGCGAAAAAGGTTGTCAATTGTGTCAAGTGTCACGCGTTCGGATGCTGCGCGCTCATCAGCATATTTTAACGAAGCCGTGCCTTCGGCAAGCCCTGCCTCGGAATAGTAGAGAGGTCGTTGTTCCTGTTTGTTACCCAGCCCCTTGTTGACCACAGTGACGTTCGTGAACTGGTTGAGAGAGACATTTTCCTTAAGGTAACCATAGGTGCGCGCTGCGGGCTCAAATGCTACGACTGTTCCGCTGTCTCTAACCTGTGCAGCAAGGAGACAGGTATAGAACCCGATGTTTGCGCCGATGTCCCAACAGGTGTCCCCCGGTTTGATTAACTTCGGGAGTTTGGTAACGATATACCTTTCGTCATGGGTGCCGTAGAAATAGAGATATTGGTGCTCCGGGTTCGCCAAGTTACCTTTCAGTCGAAACCGATATTTGGTTTCAAAGGTCGCAATCGGGTCTTGGGGTGTAATCCACTCTCTGGTAAGATTCAAGAGTAGACGTTTCCCGTCGGTGATCGGACACCAGCGAAGGTACCCGCGGACAAGTCGATTGAGTTGCGGGTTCATCCCCACGTCTCAAGCCCCAACAATTTTTTCCCAAGATCGGTGAGGTATGCGGTTTCGCCTGATTCATGTTCTTTTTCGGCACGTTCGCCGCCAAAGCCAGCCATGCGTTCTTTCCAAGCATTGATACGTCGCTCGCGCGCTTCGGGATTAGCCTCGCCTGTCGGTGTCATAGTGATGTATTGGGCGACACGCGGTTTATCGGCAGTGTTGATGCCAGCACTATGTGGCAATGCACTGTGCCAAATGACAAGATCGCCTGCTTTACCCGGGACAGGAATCGCACCAAGTTCTTCTAAATTTTGATGTCTCGGATCGGCATGCGGGGGCAGGTTTTTTATCCATTCATCAATCTTATTATGGAACCCCGGCACACAGGTGAATGCGCCTTGGTTGGCTGCGGTATCGGTGAGATAGAGAACGCCTTGTACATGGAATCGGACAGGTACCTCCACGGACATGTCCCAGTGAAGTCCTAAGTTTGTGCGTTCAAATTTACCGGGGGCATTGGGTGGACTCATGCTGGCGCGATCGAAACTTACCCATAATTTTTCATTGCCCCAAATTTCGGCGAAAGCCTGATGGACGCGTGGAAACTGGCGAGTTGCCCACAAAGCCGGATGTTGATAGATTTCTACCATGATCCCCTTACGCGATGGGTCAGCGTACCAACTATCAGGATCATCGGCATCCATTTCGAGAAAGTCCCAGACAGCCTGCGCCGTGTTCTGTATTAATTCAGGGGGCGCTGCGTCGTGGATAACGACATAGCCATGCTCTTCCCAAAAAGCGCGATCTTCGGAACTTAAAACTGCCATTTTTTCCTCCAGTAACTAAGGCTGTCAGCCGTCAGCAGTCGGCTGTCAGTTTGATCTGTTGGGTTTTGCTGCTACAGCAACTCCCGTTTTTCAGCGAGTGTTGCATCCGTTTGTTTATAGTAAAACCTATAATTAATCGGGCACTCTCAAACAGTCTGAATGCCTATAACAGGCATTCAGACTGGCACAAACTAACAGTTTTGCGGCGTACTTGAAGAAACACCCAAGCAAAAACCCCAGATGCGACGTGCATCATGCTACAAAGATGTTCACTTATTTATGGGCTTCACTATAATAGTATTTAACCTAACCGACGTAAGTAGGCAGATAAGAAAATAACGATGAGTCCCAAAATTACCGTTAGGTTGAGCCAGGGTGCCGGTTTCTTTTGGTACACGCCAAATACCGGATATGGGAATGTTAGGGCAATCGCTAACGTAAATATTAGAAAGACGATGAAGAGTTTGATACCTAAGACGAAGATGTAGAGCGAGTAATCTGAAACAACAGGATCGACAGCGGCATCGGCGCGTGCGGCACGAAAAAAGGTTATAAAGTTATACAATCCGGATATGAGGATCGTTAGCAAAGCTGTCCAGACGACACTACTGAAACGTCGCAGTGCCGATGAGATCAAGGCTGTAGGTTCAGCGGAACGGTTAGCAATCGGTAGAAGCACAACACGAAAAAAAAAGAAGCCTCCTATCATCAAGACGACGGATCCGACATGTATCCACTGCATCAACGACTTTAGAAACATATTCTTATAGTTGTCAGTTGTCAGTACGATTTTTTTCTGCGAAAAATCTTTCAGTTGTCAGTTAACAGCCCTCAGTTTTCAGTTAAGAGGACTCTTCTAACTGACAACTGTTAACTAATTCAACTGATAACCGATAACTGACAACCATCTTTACACCACAGGCTTTCCGCCAATGGGATTAAAACAGGAGCGAGCCTGCTTGCAAGCGTCTGGCGACACGAACTGATCGTCGGGACCGACAACTTGCATGGTGCAGTTGCACCAATAGTGCGAACCGGGATTGTTTTCAACGAGGTTCTGCAAATTGCCGCCCGGGATGTAAATCGCCTTCGTCCGGAGGTTCTGGCATATCGGACGATTAAGGATTGGAAGTGTTTTTCCTTCTAACATATTGATGCTCCTTTAGCTTGCGGCCATCATAGCGGCGCGGCTGACGAGATTCTGTGTTAAGGTTACCTTATAGGCGTTGTCGTTCAAGGGTTGCGCGTCCTTGACGGCATCGGCACCTGCCTGTTTACTAACATCGTCGTCAATCATCTTACCGGTAAGTGCGACTTCTGCTTCTTTAGACCGCCACGGTGCAGGCGCGACCCCACCGAGAACGACACTGGCAGATTGACATGTTTTTCCATCCATCTCAAAAACCCCTGCCACACTTGCTAATGCGAAGTCTGGCGCGCCTTTCTCGCGAGCCTTAAGATAAAAGCTCTTGGTATTGGATTTGGCAGGAGGGACTTGGACTTCAACAACAATCTCATTCGGTTCAAGTACATTTTCACGGAACGGGTTCGCTGCGGGTAAGGTAAAGAAATCCTCAAGCGACATCGTTTTCTCTCCCTCCGGTCCGATGATCTTGACTGATGCGCCAAGTGCAATAAGTGCGGGTGCGAGGTCCGAAGGATGTACAATGTAAACAGGGTCCCCGCCAAGGATGGCGTGATATTTGCTCAAGCCATCAACTGCATAACAGATGTCTCCGCCTTTTTTCAGACAATGGGTGCTCTCATCGCGATAATACCAGCATCGTGGACGTTGGCAGAGATTTCCGCCGAGTGTCCCGACGTTCCGAATCTGGGGTGTAGCGACAGACCCTGCGGCTTGTGCCAAGACGGTGTAATGATGTTGAATGGTCGGATGTCTGGCGATGTCCGCAACGGTCGTTAGTGCCCCGATCTTTAAGCCGGATGCGTCAGCTTCAATGCCATCCATTCCGGGCAGCGTCTTGAGATTAATGAGCGTCTTTGGTGTCTCAACGTACTCCTTAAGTTCAGCGAGCAGATCCGTACCGCCAGCAATAAGCATCACTTCGCCCCATCCACTGTCGCTGAGTAGTGCGGTGACCTGTTCGAGACTGGTGGCGTTGACGTAACTAAATTTTTCCATCTTTCTAATTTTCCTTGCGGTTCGGTTAGGTGCGTTGAATGAATGAAGTGCCTTTCCGTAGATGTAAAGAAACACCCAAGCAAAAACCCTTCCATTTCACTACAGGCTTAGGTTTTTGATGTTGCGAAAAACGTCTTTCTTCCTTATGCCTTTTTCTCGGCAAGCGCGGTGAGAATCTTATCGGGTGTAATGGGCAATTCCCGAATCCGCACGCCAATAGCGTTGTAAACGGCGTTTGCGATCGCTCCGGGTGTCGGAATACATGGTGGTTCACCGACGCCAGTAACCTTTCGATGCGTATCGAAGACGATGGATTGAATCTCAGGAATCTCAAAAGTTCCGGGGACTTTATAATCCTCAAGGTTTGCATTGAGCATGCGCCCGGTCTCTGCATCCATGAACCGTTCTTCAAGGAGTGCTTGCCCCAACCCCATAATGACGCCCCCATTAATCTGGCTCTCTGTCGTCAACCGGTTAATTGCCAATCCACAATCTTGAACGGCGACAATTTTGATGACTCTGATAGCACCGGTTTGGGTATCAATTTCAACTTCAGCGAACTGTGTGCCTGCGACCCCGCCTTGCCGGAGTTCTTCATCCCAATTTCCACCTTCGCTGATGCTTTCCATACCGAGTTGTCCGGTTGCGAGTTCCCATTTAATTGTCTTCGTTCTATCAGAAACGACATAAATCGTGCGGTTGCCGACGCGTAGATCTTCGACAGGTGCATTCAGCTGTGGCGCGACGCGTTCAAACAATTTCTGTTTTGCCGCCGCTGCAGCAGTTTTGATAACTGGTGCGACAGATGCCGTTGTTTGACTACCCCCACTGCCGCCAGAAGGCAGTCCTGGTGCACTATCACCAATTCTTACGGTGATATCCGTCGGTGCAAGCCCGAATTCCTCGGCAACAATCATTGCGATTGCGGTTCGGATACCGGTGCCGATGTCCTGCGTTCCAGTGACCGCTTCGACGGTGCCATCCGAATTGATGGTGACGCGCGCTTGCGTGCTGGGTCCACCACCGCCGCCCCATAAACCGCTACCAACGCCCATGCCGCGCTTTTTTATGCCTTCGCCAGCACCGGGGACGTTGTTCCGGCGATGCCATCCAATCTCTTGCGCACCGAGCGTATATTGTGCTTGACGTACCTCACTCGGATCGTTGATACGGCGGAATTCCAATGGGTTCATTCCGAGTTTCTCAGCGAGTTCATCCATCAGCGAATCCATAGCAAACGCGCCTTGTGGGTGTCCTGGTGCGCGCATCGCGCGTTGGTTTCCGACGTTGACAGCAACATTCACCTTTTCAGTGCGCAGATTTGGTACGTGATAGACGTAAGGTGCTTGAAAACCAGCACCGCTTGAGATACCACCTGTGCCGTGCCCTTTCATATCGTAAGCGATGAGCCGTCCGTCGCTCGTCGCGCCTGCACGCACATGCTGTGTCATTGAGGGACGATTCCCTGCGACGAGGTGCTCCGCCTTCCGAGTCAACATCAACTTGACGGGTCTGCCAGTGATACGAGCCAAGTCAGCGGCAGTGCGTCCTTCAACCCCCGGTCCGAATTTACTACCGAAACCACCGCCCATGTGCTCTGTGATGACCCTGACTTGATTTGCGGGTAGATTAAAGGAGCCTGCCAAATCGTTACGCACCCCAAAAACGCCTTGTGTAGATGCCCAAACGGTAAGATTCTGCTCATCTTCCCACTCAGCAACATGTCCGTGTGTTTCCAAACAGACGTGTGTCTGGACAGGTGCGTGATAGGTTGCCTCGACCTCAACAGCGGCTTGTGCAAATCCGCCTTCAAGGTCACCTGCTTCTCTGACGTTCGGATCGCTCTGATTACCCGCCCAATCGTCTCGGATCTGTGGCGCGCCTTCTGCCATGGCATCTTCTTCCGTGACGACATGCGGTAATTCTTCAAGATCGACACGAATCAATCGGATTGCGTCTTTAGCGATGTCGTCCGTCTCGGCTGCGACTGCGGCGATCTCTTGTCCTTGGTACCGAATTTTCTTTCCAACTTCAACAATTTGTACGACTGCTTTGACTCCGGGCAGTGCTTCCGCTTCGCTGAGGTCTACACCGACAACGTTCGCGTGTGCAATTTCAGAACGTAAGATGCGGCCATAAAGCAGTCCGGGTCGATTGATATCAAAGGTATACTTCGCTTTTCCAGTGACTTTATCCTTACCTGATAAACGGGGTATCCTTTTGCCGATGAGTCGAGATTCACTTGCTTCTCCCCATGATGCCATGCGTTTTCCTCCTATTTTTTAACGATTGGGTTTTCGCGCCGATTTTTCCGTTTTGCCCCCAACTCGTGTCTTTTTTTATCATCTGTATGCGTCGAGTTGCTGGTCAAAAAATCGGGTTTTCTCTCAATTTCAACCGAGTTGATGACGGTTGGATATTAGCACACGAAACACAAGCCCTTCGTTCAATTTTTTAGTAGAGCAATAGGACTCACATCTTCTTGGATGCGGTTTTGACAGCATCAAAGATAAACGGATAGGTGCCACAGCGACACGTGTTGCCCGACAAACCGACTTTGATTTCTTCAAGGGTCGGTTTTGCGTTTTCACTCAACAGTGCTGCGGATGAGACGACGAAACCGGGAGTGCAGAATCCGCACATCAGGGCGTCGTGCTGGATGAATGCCTCTTGGACAGGGTGCAGATCGTCGCCGTCGGCTAACCCTTCAACCGTCGTTATCTGCTTGTCTTGTGCATCCATCGCAAGCATCATACAGGCGTATACAGGTTTTCCATCTGCCATGACGGTGCAGCCGCCACATTCACCGCGGTCACAAATGAGTTTGGCACCGGTTAAGTCAACATTGTTCCCGCTCGTATCAATTCCGTCGCGTAAAACGGTTAAGAGGGTTGTCCGCGCTTCAACTTCAACTTGATACGGTTTCCCGTTGATATTGAGTTGAATTGTCGCGCTCGCGACGGCCTCTCCTGCTTGGGCATCGGCGGCTTTCTCGCTACCGATTAAAACACTGGGTGCAACGGTCGCGGCAACGGTCCCGGTACCGACCCCCTTTAAGAAGCTCCGGCGTGAGATGTTCGTGCCCTGTTTTTTTTCTTTATCAGGCATGCGGTGCCTCCTTCAATTATAAGTTCAGATCAAGGTTATAGCGTTAGTTAGACCCTTAGTTATTTCACATTTTTCATCAATATATCATATTTCACATTTTTTATCAAGAGAAAAAGAAAATAGTTATCAGTTATCAGTTTGCCTCGCAGTGAGAGTTGTCAGTTAAGACGTGCTACGATTACCGCTACCTCTCTTGTAACAGATGTCTGTATGGCTCCGTCGGTGCGAAAAATAAAAATCAATTTCTTAGTACGGTTGGAAAATTGATTGGCAATTTCTCTTAAAATAGGGTATCATATTAATGTCTTGATGCACTTATAAGAGAGTTTGCTGAAACATCATATTATAAAGAGACAGTTTGTCTACAGAAACCAAAAAGGAGCTATCATGGCTGCGAATACGTTTGAGATTAGTGACGATACGTTTGAAGGAATGGTGCTTACATCGGATACACCGATTGTTGTTGACTTTTGGGCGGAATGGTGCGGTCCGTGCAAAATGATTGCCCCAATCTTGGAAGAACTTGCCGAGGAAAATTCGGAAACTTTCAAAGTTGGAAAAGTCAATGTTGATGACAACCGTCAAACCGCGATGCAGTACGGCGTTCGGAGCATCCCGACACTGCTCGTGTTTAAAGACGGCAAAGTTGCGGGACAGATTGTTGGTGCGATGCCCAAAGATGCGCTGAAGAAGAAAATCTTAGACGTATTGTAAGCCTCTACCCTTCAGAATGGAAGGTTGAAAAATTTTTCTATCCTTCCATTTTCGCCTTTTTCTGTTCCCCTACGGTTTGCTATGCTTTGGAAACTTGTCTACAACGCCTTCGCAGTGCCAGCGATGTTCGTAGGTTTTCACTGCGCGAGGTGCTGTAACCCCAAGATCCAAGAGGGTATTAAAGGGCGGAAAGGTGTATTTGCAGAACTGGCAAACCGACTCCAGACGGCTCGACATTTAGAAAAAACTGCCTGGTTTCATTTTACCTCTGTCGGTGAGTTTGAGCAGGCGAAACCACTCATCGAAGCGATTTATACTGAGACCCGAATTGTCTTAACCTTCTTCTCACCCTCCGTTGCGCCGAATGCCCAATCTTACCCTTATGCTGATGCGGCTGTCTATCTCCCTTTAGACACACCACGTAACGCTAAACGCTTGATACAACTGATCGAACCTTCGTTAATAGTTTTTTCCAAATTCGACATTTGGCCCAACCTCGTCTGGAAAGCCTCTAAATACGAGATTCCGATTATCGTGGTCGCCGGAACGCTACACGCTGCATCGAAACGGTTGTCGCGCTTTGCGAAGCCGTTTTTTCGGAGTGTACATCGGCACATCCGCGTGCATTGTGCGATTTCGGAAGCGGACGCGGCGCGCTTTCAAGAGCTCAGCTCTCCGACACATGAGATTGTTGTTACGGGAGATACGCGCTATGAACAGGTTTACCGGCGGGCGGTCTCTGTTGAATCTGATGCCGAATTTTTTCTGGGACAAGGAAGCTTAAAGCGTCCTATCCTCATCGCTGGTAGCACCTACACAGAGGATGAAAGGGTGCTGCTGCGTGCGTATCAGTTGCTGCGGCAAAACGCGCCGGAAGACCATCTGCATCTAATTCTGGTTCCGCATGAACCAACCCCTGAACGGATCAAGGAGATTCGTGGGTATCTAATGCGCGAGCGATTGGCACATCTCTGTTTTTCTGAACTCACATCTGAGGCAGATTTATCGGCGATGGATGTGCTTATCGTTGATACAGTAGGACTTCTTGCGAAGTTGTATCGGTTGGCAGATATTGCGTTTGTCGGTGGAAGTTTCCGTGGGAGTGTTCACAATGTGATGGAACCGGCTGCGATGGCGAAGCCTGTAATTTTTGGTCCGACGATCCAGAATGCACACGAAGCGTCTCTGCTCGTAAATAGGGGTGGGGCAAAACTGGTTCGGACTGCGCAAGAATTGGCAGATGCTATTATAGCGTGGTTAGACGATGCGGATGCGCGGACGATAGCAGGCGATATTGGAAAGCAGTTGATTGCGGAGCGTCTGGGCGCGGTGGACCGAACTTTGGTGCATTTGCGGGCGTATGTGTGAAATGAGGACACGGCATGTTGCTATGATAGAATTTTAGCGCAGGATATATGCTATATCGCTGCGCTGTTGGGATCAGGTCCTCTGACAAATTACACTCCAAATAATCGGATATAGCAAAACCCATTTATAAGAAAGGGCCTTTTTTAGAAACAATACCGTATAGTCAGGACTGTCTAAATGGTATAGGTTCTGATTTTCCTATTCAGAGTGCGGGAGATTCTCTTGAAGCGTCTTCGTAGCTTCGTCGTAACGGTAATCCTTAATACCGAATTCCTCAAAGTTGGCAATAATGCGGGCAATTACTTCTTGACGTTGGTCTTCTGTCAGCGATTCTATAAATTCCTTAATACGCTGAATAAGCGGGTTCACGGAATTTCTAAGCCGAGTGAGGTCGAGTTCCTTAACATCTGGCTCCTCAGATTGTTCAGAGAACAATCCTAAAAGGTCTTTAGCTCTGCTGAGTGATGCGGGCAGCTTTATTACATCATCCTCAATCTCCATTGCGCCCTCCAATTCTACAGAATTGTCTACCTCTTCTGCCACTTCACCTATATCATCAATTGCCTCTGCCATCATTTCTAAACCATCACCTAATAAATCCAGAAGAGAGCCGAGTGGCACAAAAGCTAAAAGTGCTTTTAGCCCCATTCTCAATCGCCGCCGGTTGGTGGCTCTTTCTACTTTGGCAACAAGTTCCTTATATACTTCCAACAAATGATTGAACCTTCGTTGCTCATCGTAGATTACGGCAAGGCAGAGATGTAATGATAACTCTGACAAACAAATAAGCCACAGCGCATTCTTGTTACTCTCAACTACCTCCTTTAAATTTTCCGATAGGCGTTCGCTAAGTTGCCGCTCTTGTTCCAGTTCGTTAGATAGGCGTTCGCTAAGTTGCCGCTCCTGTTCCAGTTCGTTAGATAGCCTCTCGTTAAGTTGCCGCTCTTGTTCCAGTTCGTTAGATAGGCGTTCGCTAAGTTGTCGCTCTTGTTCCAGTTCGTTAGATAGCCTCTCGTTAAGTTGCCGCTCTTGTTCCAATACCTCGGAGAGATGTTCTCTTTCTTCATTCGACTGTTTTAAATCATTTGATAGTTGCTCATTCTCCTGGTTTGACGTGCCCAACCTACGCGTGAGATGCGCATTCTCTGAATTGAGTAAAGACCACCGTAGGAATAGAAAAACTGACAAACCTCCAAACAAACTTATAAGAATTATGGCAAGTGTTAAGTCCATATTCACTCCTTAGTTTCTGATGAAAATTCTGTTCAAAACCGAATCATGTTGCCAGTTGTCATCAGCAAATCTTGTGCCAATTCTCTTAATAAGACTTAATATTTGTAGAAAAACGGCTAAAGTATCAAGCACACTTGCCACACTAACGCGTTTAAAACACACGCATGCACTATGTTTAGTAATAAAGAGTGTCAGCGTTTGTTTTTGCCCGAAGAAAAGCTGCTGAAGCATAAGGAAATCTACTTGCGATCCTTTTCTTTCTATCACTACGAAAAAATTGCTTCATTTAGGTGCAAAATTGTATAGGTGGCGAAAAATGTGCGTAGTTAAATATTGGGTGTTTTTTGGGAGGTGTAAGATTTTATAGGAAATTCGAGCGCAAGCCCCGACCTACGGGGTGGCAAGGGAGCCTGAGGTGCCTTATGGGAACTTTCAAAACCTGTGAGTCGTAATTAGGATTACATATTATGCTCTAAATTGACACCCATAGTGCGGTTAGAATGTAGATCGCAAGAAACACTCCAGCAAAAACACCCCCTTTATCAGGAGTAGGGGACTTTAAAGATATTTATTAACAGAAATGGTATTAGTGTGGTGTGGCGGTTTCTTCGCCCGATTGTGTCTGGTAGCGGATTGTTAGGCGTGGCCGGAGGGTTTCGTAGGTTGCTTCTTTTGCGGTGAAGATGATAGGTACATCGCCGTCTTGTAAGGCGAAGAGGTAACCGTAGTTGTAATCGGGGTTTGCGACCCAAAAACGGACGGCATCGGTGAGGAGTTCGCTTTTGAATTCATAACGCTTACCTGCGCCTTGAATTTCGCTTGTGCCATCAATGCGGTGGGCGACATCCTCGGAACCGTTGTAGTCGCTTTCGGTATCGCCATCTATGCCTGATAGCATCGCTTGCGCGGGACGCTTATTCCACGGGAGATTACGATGCAAGGCACTGTTGTAGGTGAGCTCGTTATCTTCTGCACGCGTTGACGTACCCCTGCCTTCTTTCCATGGGAGCAAGACACGCCGGTAGAGGACGGTTTGCGCAGCATCTGTCTCACACTGCTCGACATGCAGGGTTATCGTTGCTTCTAAGACCTGTGTCGGTTCTCGGATCCCCATATCTTCAAAGGCATCAAATAGATCAAAGGCTACGAAGAACACGCTTCCGATCGGATTACATAAGAGTGTCGGTTCGGCACCTGCGTTGTTGTTTCGCGTCTTTCGGTCTTTATTGACATGTAATGTGGTATCCTGTAAACCGCCGGAGAAGGTAACGGCGTCGCCCGCGCCGAAGGTTATCTCGTTTATAGATGGGAGGGTAACAACTATCCCTGTTTGGATATTTGGCAGTGTGAGACGATAGTCCTTATCTGTCTCTAACGGTGATGTGAGGAGCAGGACGCGGTTCAATCGGTCATCGAGTAGTGCATACTCGACTTGGACATCTGGCGCGATTTGATAGTTCGCTAAGTCTTCTGCGGTTTCAGCTTCCAATTGCCCGTCAAATTGCAATTGAATTGCGGTTTGGGAAAGCGGGGTTGCCTTCAGCAGTTTTGGGGTATCTGCTGCATCGGCGGCTGAGGTGTAGCAAAATAGCAGGGCGATAAAAATTGGTAACCTATAAATTATTGTAAGATAAAAGTTCAAAATAAGCCTCCGATATTGTTATCGCGACCGGGAGATTGCTCCTACTGCGACGGGCGATGAATCGCCCTACTACAAACCAAAAAAACTAAAACCCAAAGCACACAGAGCATTAGCGTATATCTGTTGTGATGAAGACAGCGTTGAGGACATCCCGCTCCTGCTGTCCGGAGGGTTTGTTGATGACGGTATCGTTAACAACGAAGGTGCTGGAGGAACCGCCGTCAAGATTGATCGCTTCGGTTGCGCCGAGTTCAATGAGAATGCTGGCGAGTTCGTAGAGCGTTAGACCGGTGCTATACTTCGGTTGCCGTCCGTCTGCGACGACGAGAAAAAGTTTGTCGGCATTGTAAGCGAGCGCGGTTCGGGGTTCATGACTGAGATTTAGTATCGGCGTCCGTTTGCCCGGGGTATGCCGTTTCTCTTCGTTGTGCATTTTCGCCAGCGTCTCATTTATCTGACCGTCCTTGAGGAGTCGGAGCCGTCCGCCGATAGCGTGTTGGACGTGATTCCATTCGGGTGGTGAGAGGGTGAGTTTGAGCGTACCGCCTGCGCCATCACTGAACTGAGACACGCTTGGGTCTTTGAGTCGTGCGTTAATCCAGAGAATTGCGCCGTTTCTTGGAATTACACTGTTTCCATCGCGTGAAACTTGTTCCACACGATACGGGTGCATATAGTCTGGTGTCAACGGAAGTGAGAGTCCACTAATTATCGCCTCTATACCTCGGCGACGGTTGGTACGTGTAGATTCGCCGAGCCGTGGTGTGTAAAGGGTTACCTGACACCCGTCAAGCCGACGCTGATTGATGCATCCGAGCGAGAGTGTATGTGTGCCTATTTGAATGTTGGCTTCCATTCTTACTGTGGAACTTAAGAATTCGCCCGATTCGGTTACGCCGAAGCAGGCATCGGTATCCGTCGGTTGTGTAATCAGTTCACCGTCTTGGATATGTAAATTCTCTAACACGCCGCCGTAGCCGCGCATATCCCCAAGGACTCCAAAACCGCCGTTAACTGCGACAAGGACACGTCGATCACCGCGTTGGTTACGACGGTTCGCCATAGACCGGACGGTCTCTTTCCCTAAAACTTGTGCATTTGCGAGTGCCACCTCAAAGTGTAGTGTGGGTTCATTGCGGGACATCTCGGCGACGTAAAGCACACACGTCTCGACATCCCAATTGTAACGGTAGAGATGAAGTCCAGCAATTAGATCAGGAAACAGCACCTCTTTTTTGCCATCACCGTGGGCAATGGTGGCAGTCATTAAGAGGAGACAGATGAGAGAAGTGAATTTATGCTTTACGGAAAATTTCAACAGCAAAGTAGTCAATGGGTTGCTCTATAGGGGGATGTAATTTTTTGACGGTGAGATGCACGGCATCCACCGCGAATTGCTCTAAAATTACGGAGGCTATCTTTTCAGCGAGAGCCTCGATGAGTTGGAACGACTGCTGCGTACCAATCTCAACGATGCATGCTACGACTTCGGCGTAATTGATCGTGTCAGTGAGTGCGTCGGTATTACCGGGGTTAACAAGGGCGCACCCTAAAGTTGCATCGACTTCATAATGGCCACCAACTTGCCGTTCCGCTTCAGGAACGCCGTGGTGGCCATGAAATCGTATGCCTTTGAGGATGAGTTTGTCCATTTGTTAGCGTCGTTAAAAAGGTCGGGGTTAGAAACCGCTCCTACAGGTTAACCTTATTCTTCTTCAATCTCTCCGAAAGTATAGGCAGGTTCATTTAGGTCTTTGACCTGTTTCCCGTTCTTCCCGCCGGTATAATCAATCGCTCGGATTTTCCAGTCACTACCGTCCTTTTCAAGTGCGGAGATCAGATCGCCCTGCTGATTGCCCCATTTATACGCGCCCCGTAAGACGGCTTCTTTTCCTCTGGCATCAATAGCGATATAGGAGATGTCAACTGTCACGGCTCCTGCGCGGAGTCGGAAGATTCCCTCCCATGCATCGTTTACATCCTGCCATCCATTGTTCCTCTCAAAAGTGCCAGCCCAGAAGGTCCAGGCGGTAAAAACGTCATCTGATCCCTTTTTGAGCCAAACGTCTCCGAGGGTATCAACATCTTTTTCGCCGTGGGCGGTGGCGTATACGGCATAAAGATCGCGAATCGCCTCTTCTTCAGCCGCAAAGTCAATGTTTCTTTCAACGACTGTTGGCTCCGCGGGTTGCGAAGTTGTAGTCGCTGGTGTCTTGGTTCCTGCGGGTTCGGAGTCGGCAACCTCATCTCCGCCGCAGCCAATCATGCCGGTGACGAACAGCATGACGAAAAAATAATAAATCGCTTTCGGTCTCATAATTTACCTCCTGCGTTCCGTCCAAAATAGGTGAATAACATTCACACGCTTTTTTTATTTTAGCAGCATCTAAGATAAAAATCAACTTAATTTTAGTTTTCAGGGGATTGGTTGTCAGTTATCAGTTATCAGTTATCAGTAGGAATCGCGATTTGGAGAGTGCTCCTACAAAGGAGAATCTAAAATTTCAGAAAACCAAACGACCATAGACTCTTTTCCAGAGCCATTCAGTTTTCGGTTTCTTCGTCCAATTTTAGACCCCAGACCCGGTTGGTGCGGTTTGCAACCGCAGCATAGGTGTCAATTTAGGGAGTTTCCATGGTATTGTGTAACAACCTCTCTACAAATGCCGCCCTTACAGGGCTTAGAAGACTGCCGAAGCGCGTTTCTATAAACATAACGTCCTTACAGGACTGAAGAGGTTTTTGAAGTTTTCAAGTGGTACACTGCAAAACTGCACCATAGGTGTCAATTTAGGGGTTTTCTCAACATTTTGGCGTTCCACAGATGCCGCCCCTACGGGGTTTGGTTCTTAGCGGGGACACATTTCTACACAGATGCCGTCCCTACGGGACTGAAGAGGGTCTTGAAGTCATCAAGGTTTTCGCGGAGTATCCGGTTCGGTTAGGAAACCGAACCTACCGGGTCTGGGTCTGAGACGGTTATTTTTTTTTAAATTGACACCTATGGGTACACTGCAAAACTGCACCTACCGGGCCTGGGAATCGCGACAGTCGTTTTTCTTTGTTACGAATGAAAGTTGTTTTACAACCGATTTTGTGTTATACTTTTAGAGCAGTTGGGATGCTGTTAACCGCTAAAATTCTGTTGGAAAGGAATCCTTATGAACGTCACAGTCAAATACTTTGCTGTATGCCACGAAATGCTGGATAGATCCGAAGAAGAGATGGACCTGCCGGAAGGTGCTACCGTCAAAACGATTTTAAAACGACTTGAAGAAGAATGGCCCGAAATTGCTGAGTTTTATGAAGTGATGCAAATGTCTGTCAATTGGGAATACGCCACGGAAAATACCGAACTTTCAGAGGGCGACGAAGTGGCTCTGATTCCGCCGGTGACCGGAGGTCTCGATGTTTAAAATAACCCCCGAAGTCATCACAGGTGCAGAAGTGCGCGAAGCAGTAGAAGGACCAGACGCTGGCGCGGTAGTGCTTTTCTTCGGTACAGTTCGGAACAATACCGATGGCAGAGCGGTAAAATGCCTTGAATATGAAGCATATCCGCCGATGGCAGAGAAGAAGATGTCGGAAATTGCGCAGGAAATCTCGGAGAAATGGGGGCTTGAGCGTGTTGCGATGATTCACCGCGTCGGGAAGTTAGAGATCGGCGAGGTGAGTGTGGCAGTAGCCGTCGCGTCTCCGCATCGCAAAGACGGGTTTGAAGCCTGCAAATATGCGATGGACCGCCTCAAGCAGATAGTCCCTATCTGGAAGCGCGAGATCTGGGCAGACGGCGAATCGGAATGGGTGAAACCGGATGCGGTCTTTTTCGATGCGCCTAAGCCACACAAAACCGGTCTACAAACTGACTAAAGATTGAGACGGCTTTTGGGAACTGGTCTAACGTCATCCACTCATCAACGGTATGCGCTTGCAGAATACTGCCGGGTCCGATGATAACGGTTTCCATGTGCTGTGCGAAGACGGCAGCATCGGTGCCATAGGCGACGGTTTGGGGTTCAGTCTCACCGGTTATTTCAAGTGCTGCTTGGATAATCTCCGCCTCGGGTGGCGTGCGTACCGGAGGCGCATCAATATACAAATCGAATATTAACCCATGTTTTTCAGCTGAGTCCCGCGCTCGGTCTATCCATTCTTGCGCATTGTCCCCTGGCATTGGACGGTAATTGATACAACACACGCTTAAGGGCGAAGTAATATTCCCTGGGCACTCGCCATCACTGATAGTGATATTCCAATCTGTAAAAGCTGGCGTGAATTCATCGTTGAAATACCGAGTATCGGTTGTCAATTCGTGATAAATATCCCGCATTTCTGCGAGGAACGGAATTAACTTTAGATTCGCGTTGTCGCCTTCGCCTGTACTGCTGTGCGCTGCACGCCCGTGGGCTGTGGCAGTAAAGCGGACAGTCCCTTTGTGGGCGTATACTGCATGGAGTTCTGTCGGTTCACCGACGACCCCATACTTCGGAAAGCCGTGCTTTTTGAACATCTGCGACTTTTCGGCGACTGCAATTGCCCCGAGGTAGCCCACCTCTTCATCAGCGGTGATGACGACATAGAGCGGTGCCTTTAGATCCGATGCTGCATAGTGTGATGCAACCTCAATCATACAAGCGACGCTGCCTTTCATATCGCAACTGCCTCTACCGTACATCTTTCCATCAGCGATCCGTGCCTCAAACGGATCCATCGACCAACCGATAGCAGGAACAGTATCTATGTGTCCGAGGAGTGCTAACCCACGTTCACCTGTATCAGGCCCTTTGCGTCCAATGAGATTTACCTTCAACACACCCGCTGGATCTCTGTATTCAACCCGTTCCACCTCACAATCAATGGCTTCCAAGGTTTCGGTCAGAAAATCCATGACTTCCACGTTGCTGAGTGGACTTACTGTATTATACCCGATGAGGGTTTTGGTCAATTCTTTTGCATTCATAGTTAGGAATTTTACATAAAGTGTAGGCGTTTGTCAATAAATTTTTTAATAGTTGTCAGTTATCAGTTGTCAGTTGTCAGTAAATAAAGTTTCGTAAAATAGTCAAATAGTAATGGTCGCGAGCGTAAATTATTTTTCCATAAGACTTACGCAAATTGAGCAAATATTGGACATTGAGACGCAAAAAGCAGTAATTTCCGTTTTTTAACCCCCTAAATCCCCCTTATCAGGGGACTTTAAGACGGAATGTGTAAGTCCTACCTATAGTTGGTATTCATAGGCGGTGATGGCAATTACCGTAATCGCGGCGGTTTCTGTTCGCAAGATGTTCGTGCCGAGTGTGACGGGAACGCCCCCGCTTTCGATCGCAGCAGTTACTTCTCGATCAGAAAAGCCGCCTTCGGGTCCGACAAAGAGTGCAATAGATGTCGGTTGCGAAACCTCCCGTAAGACTGCCTTGATATGCTGTGCTGTTGGTTCCTGCTCAATGTATGGGTTGAGAATTAGACGGAGTGAAAATTCTTTGAGTTGTGCGAGAGATACCTCAAATGTCTGTGGCTCACAGAGTTCAGGTAACCAGGCGCGTTTACACTGCTTTGTGGCAGAGATAACAACACGATGCCATCGTTCATACCGGTTTTGGCTGGGTTTCTGTAAAGCGCGCTCTGAATGTATCGGCACAATTTGTGTGACACCGATTTCGGTTGTCTTTTGGAGAATTAATTCCATTTTATCATTCTTGGGAAGCCCTTGGAACAAGGTAAGCGAAGGTGACACCCTTGGGTGAAATTCGTGCCTGACAATCCGGGCTTCGCTTGATACCCGATTTGTGCCTGTATCAAGCACTTCTGCGATATAAACATTGCCTTGCCCATCAATAATTCGGATGGTCGCCCCGGACGTTAGACGGAGGACATTGCGGAGATGGTGTTGCTCCGAACCGGTAATTGTAGCAGTATCGGTGAGGATCTGAGGAGGAGGGACATAGAAAGTATGCATCTTTTAAATGACATCTTCGGTTCCGGCTGTGCGAAGTTTTTCAATGACGGTCTCGGGTTGCTGACTGCGGAAGATAGCAGTGCCCGCGACGAGAATCGTCGCGCCTTGACGGATCGCGAGCGGCGCGACTTGCGTGGTTACACCACCATCAACAGAGATGTCAAGTGGTCTCTCTAATTGTGGAATTATTTGCTGCAATTCTGTGATTTTCCGGAGCGTATTCGGTTGAAAGGCTTGCCCGCCAAATCCAGGTTCGACGCTCATAGGTAAGACCAAATCAATATCTGAAAGATAGGGAATGACTGCAGAGGTCGGGGTTTTCGGTGAAAAAGCCAAACCAGTTTTAAGCCCGTGCGCTTTAATCGCTGAAATCACTTCGTTAGGTTCATCAGCACTTTCGATGTGAAATGTAATGAGATCTGCGCCAGCTGTAGCAAGTGCATTGATATAATGGAGTGGGTGCCTCACCATAATGTGGACATCAAACGGGACGTGGGTGATTTGGCGAACAGCGGCAATGAAGGGTGGGCTGATACCAAAGTTTGGCACAAACTCACCGTCCATCACATCGAAATGCAGCATATCCGCGCCTGCATCGACTATTCGTTTGACCTCCTCACCGAGGCGGCTGAAGTCTGCAGCGAGCAATGAGGGCGCAATTTTAGGTGTATGAATTTGGACACCTCTTTGATTTTGTCTTATTTGTAACCCAAGTTGCTACTCATAAGATTTTAGGCGTGTGGAGACCATTTTCATTGAAAGTGATTGATTCTCCGCAGGATTTTGTAGCGTAAACTTTTATAGTAAAACGTATAATTAATTGGACACTTTCAAACAGTCTGAATGCCTATAACAGGCATTCAGACTGGCACAAACTACCTATGTTTTGTCCAATAGGACCAACATTTCATATTGTTGGAAAAGTG
>JAPOZO010000017.1 GCA_026706025.1 Candidatus Poribacteria bacterium | reverse complement strand
TTGGCAAGCTCTTCAACTCATGAAAAAAGTACATTATGAAAACTGAATGGCTCTGGTTTTAATTGTCCATTTGAACGGGCACTAAGAGAAAAAAGTTTACTTTCATCGCGGAAGATGCTACAATATGAAGCGTTTAGGATTCAGGCAAATTCTGTGCTGCAGGTGCTGTCGCACTAAAATGCTTAAAGGTCGCGTAAGTCTTGAATACACCTTACCAGAGTGGAGATGGAACTCATAGATATGGACTACACACTCGAAAATTGCCAAAAGATTGTAGACGACTGGATCCACACCCTTGGAATCCGGTATTTCTCAGAATTAACCAATACTGCCATTCTCATGGAAGAAGTCGGAGAATTAGCACGGATTATGGCGCGTCAATATGGCGAGCAGAGTTTCAAGGAAAACGAGAAAGACCTTGATATTGGTGAGGAGATAGCGGATATCCTGTTTGTGCTTATCTGTCTTGCGAATCAGACAGGGGTTGAACTTGAAGATGCCTTCAAAAAAAACTTGGAGAAAAAGACCCGACGGGATAAGGAACGGCACAGCGGAAACCCAAAACTCCAGAAAAACTGAGTATCGGGCAGCGAGCCGCTGGCGGAGATAAACAATAAACTATGGAAACTTTTGAGTGGCGCAACGATACAGAACTCTTTGATATGATGGAAGAGCAGTTATATGCCGCTGTGATTTCGGACGCACTCGACGCAGCCGGGTACCGCGAGCAGGTATTGCGACATACCATCCGCCCCCTTAACCCAACGACAATTGTCGTCGGTCGCGCGATGCCTGTGCTGTGTGTAGAGGTCTATGAGATTCCAGATGAACCGTATCAGCAGGAAATCGCGGCGGTGGATAGCCTCAAACAGGACGATGTTCTTATCTGCTCAACGAACGGGAGTACCCGCATCTGTTTTTGGGGGGAACTCCTCTCGACAGCGGCGCGAGCACGTGGGGCGCGTGGTGCCATCATTGAAGGGTTTATCCGAGATGCACGCCAGATTTTAGCGATGGGGTTTCCGGTGTTCACGACAGGATTGTCGCCTGTTGACTCTAACGGACGCGGCGATGTCATAGCGTATAACGTTCCGATTGAATGTGGTGGTGTCGCGGTTGATCCTGGCGATATCGTGTTCGGCGATGCTGATGGTGTTGTTGTGATCCCACAAGCGGTGGAAGCAACCGTGATTGAAGCTGCGCTGGAAAAAGTAAGCGGAGAGAATCGGACCCGCGACGAGCTTCGCGCCGGTGCAACGCTGCGAGAAGTTTATGACAAATACGGGATTCTGTGATGAATAGTTATCGGTTTTCAGTTTTCAGTTAAAGAGGTTGTTTGACTGTTCAAGTTTCTCTTAACTGATGACTCTCATTGTGAGGCAAACTGATAACCCTTCCTCTGATGGCTGTTCTTAGGACGTAACCCAAGCAGACCAGGCTGGATATACGGAGAGAAGCCTTCTTCGCAAAATCCGCCTTAACGAACCGCAAGGAAAGTTAAAAAATGATTTATGAATTACGCACGTATCAGGTCGTACCTGGGAAGATGAAAAACCTGAATGACCGGTTTGCAAATATTACACTCCCTTTGTTCGAGAAGCACGGTATGAAGGTTATCGGGTTTTGGGAAACTGCTATCGGTGAGGCAACGACAACGGAACTTGTCTATATGCTTGCCTTTGACGATCTCGGACATTATCAGCGCGCGTGGGATGCATTCATCGCCGATCCAGAGTGGCAAGCGGCGAAACGATTAACGGAAGTCGGTGGTCCGCTGGTGAATGTGGCAAGTTCAAAGATACTTGAACCGACAGATTATTCGCCCTTACAATAGAGGGGTGCCCGCTCTCACTGACCGCTAATGGCTAACGGTTTCCGACAGCCATTCTCATCGTAAGATGGCGAGTTTTCCGACCTTTTCTATTTTTCTATTTTCGGTGCTGGCAATGACACGATAAAAATATACACCATTGGCACACCGCACACCTGCTTCATCTCTGCAATCCCAACCGGTTTCGTTGGTGCCGCGGTTCGCGCTCACATCCTCGAGTGTCTTGAGGAGTCTACCGTTAACACTATAAACTTTGATTGTAACGCTGTCAGGTGCCTGTGCAAGGTGATAGGTGAAAAAAGTCTTCCCGCCAAATGTACGATCCACAGGATTCGGGGCATTGAACACGTCATTGAGCGTGACTTTTTCATTTAAGGTAAAGGTCGTAACAAACTCTGCTATGTTCTCACTGGTGTCTGCCGCAGTAATCTGGAGTTGATATTCCCCATTAGCGAGGTCTGGGGCATAGGTGATATCGGCACTCACGGGGGCAGCCGGATCAAAAGTTTGCATGTAATTGCTGGCATCTAATGGTTCAAGTCCCTCATACAGACCTCCAAAATTGAATCGAAAAGTGGTTTCATCAAGTGCATTATCATCGGTGAGGGTAATCTTGAAGCGGGGTTGTTCTGTGAGTACTGCGCCGTCTGTCAAAGGCTCCTCAAGCATTTCGTTTCCTGAACCTCTATCGCTCGCACCGACTTGAATGTCAATAGTCGGTGGTGTGATATCGGGAGCTTCAATGACAAAAAATCTGTAACTAACAACACCGTCATCACCACCGATAGTGTTTCTGTTGAAATCTTGTGCGCCAATGTTGAAAGTATACTCGCCCGGGAAGAGTATGGGTCGATAATCAATTGGGACCGTTTGAATACCACCTTGTGTACGGAGTTCGTAGTCGCTAACAGATTCAAAAGGTCCACCATCTTTTTGTTTTTGCAGGGAGAAGAACTCTGTATCGATACCGTTTGCATCTTGCAGCACAATAGAGATAGTAGGGCGCGGGGCGATGACGCTACCGGTTTGTGGTTGGAGACCATCTACCCAGAGGTTAAAAGTAGGCGGTTCGGTATCGGTGCTACGCATGAGGGCAAACCGTGTGAGTTTAGGGACATCCGTTGTAATTGTAGCGACGCGAGCACTACTGAATTTAAACTTATCGCCTAAATCAAATTCTTCGGAACTCGCGGTGACGAGCAGTTCAAAGCCGAGATGGGTAAGGAAAATAGGTTCGTTGATCTTCCCGCGTATTTTGACACCATTGGGAAAATAGGAAGGTTCGTTAGAAGTATCACGGAGTTCATAGTAATTAGGATCGGTAAAAAAAATGAACCAGTCGCCTGTCTCAAACTCCGCTTTCGGTCCAAGCCTACTATTTACCGTTGCACTGCCGTTACCGAGATTCGTATTCCACGTGCGTGTAAGGATGACATCGCCTTGGGGATCATAGTCGGTTTCAAAAGCGAGGATGTCGGCAAATTCAAAGGCGTAATTGACATCAAGAGATGGGTTCTCTTGCCGTGGAATCCGTAATTCTAAACCAAATGCTTCCTCCCTGAACGGATTGTCAAGTTGCCCAGTCCTATCAAGCTTCTGGCTCCGTGATTCCTCCTTCCGCTTGAGAAATACTTCGTACTCACTACCATCAAGAAAAATGATAACCCAAGTGCCTGCCGGCGTGAGGTTTGGGTTGATGGTAATATTATCAGCTTTTAGGTTCTGTTGACTTGCATTTTCCATCTGTACGGGTGTAATATAATTTTCCAGCAGAAAGTCGCCTTCAGAGGTGTAGTTAATTTTCGATGGCAACCGTCGCCATGCTGACAAGTTAACATCCGCCTCCTCAGCAGCAGACTCCGATTGTGGGCCTCTCTCGACATTTGCCTGCCACGCATAAATTGCTATCTGGTTCGCGACCTCGGTAAATTCATGCTTAAATGCGGGATTGTCAGGCTGAAGTCCTTTTCCCTCTCGTACGATGTCTTCCAAAGCACTTACATCAAAACGGAGCTTGATCTCGGCAGGTTTCGCGAGCACTGATGCGTCTGTGCGAAATGCGGGTTCATAGTATTGAGCGACAGCCCTATCTTGCCGAATGAGTCCGCGCCGGAGCGCAGCGACACGGGGAATCGGGGCAAATTGGAGATCAGGCTGTGTCGGGTCCGGTGGTGATTGTGATGTAACAGCAAGTGGGATACTTACCGTGCCCTTCGTTTCGGTTTCAAGCGCGTTTGGCGGGAAATGGATCTCAAACACCCTGTCTAAACTAAAGGCTGTTAACTCTTCCTCGAGTCGATAGTTAAAATCGTTGACGATGAAAGAGACATGCTGCTTGTTATCATAGAGACGTGCTTCTTCGACATTCCCATCAATTTTATCTTCAATACTCGGGTCTTCTGGGTCTGCCAGGACATAAATTTTGTGGACACCCGTCTCAAGTGGGGTCTTGAGGTCTAAGATAGCCGTCGCGCGTTGCCATACGTACGTCCCTTCTACCCAATCCGTGGCTTTCACGACTACGGTCCCAAGAACATCCGCGGTTTCATCAACGATAAGGTCTCCATCAGCGTCAGGGTTTTCTTCAGCAAATACGACCTCAATATCCGCCAACACAGGACGACCACCGTTATTGATCAATTCTGCTATGAGTTGGTAACCGTTTTTCTTCTCATCAAACGTATATCGGATAGGGGCCCTATCTACCTTGTCAGTGCCGATTGCCAGGTTCGGTCCCTCAGGAACTCTGACGATGTTGCGTTCTTGTTTCGATGGAATGGCGACTTCATGTCCCGTACTATCGGTAATGCGAATTCGGTAACGTATCTGCAATCCACCTTTCGGGAGTGGAATAGGTGTCTGAAGTTCATACCAGCGCCCACCGGGTGGAACATCACCAAGCGGTGTGCGGGCAGGGACCATAGGTGTCACGACGTCTACGAAGGTGGCTGTATTATCCCATAAAACGCTTATACTTCGTATGCCACCCGGTCCTTTGTCATCAAGGACGAGGGCACTGATATTAAGGGTATCCGTGACTTTGGTATCAAGCGTCTCACGGATGTCGTATACAACAGGTGTATCTATCCAGAATCGGGTGCCACCGATAGCAGCACGGCTGTCGTCATAAGCAAAAATACGGGCAAAGCCACTGCCGGGTAACGCGTTGTTTGGGACATCGATCCGCACAGTTCCGTACTCTCCCTGCCAGACGTTGCCACCTACCCGTCGCGTGAGGTTATTGCGTAGATTGTCATCAAAATTATTTGCAAAGACTGCGAAAGCAAAAAATGTTTCTGTGCTAAAATCGGATGCGCGCGTGAAGCTCACGCCGCCTGTACCTTCGATTCCTGAATTTCGGATCACGCCTATCTCGTTCGCCTTAATCACAATTTTATGTGTATCGTTGAGCGCGACGCGTTCCAACTCCACCTTTACGTCAAGTTGGGGACGGGCAAGGCGAGATGCCGGATCACCAAAAAGTGTATATGATTCGGTTCCAGGAATCCAATCTATATTCCGAATCCGGTTGAGAAAACTAATTTTGGCATCAGCAACAATAGATCCTATCGTTGGCTGTAAGGGCGGACTGTTAGTCACCAATTCTGGCGACTCCTGAGCAACACGAAACAAGGCTTCAAAGAGGTCTATGTCAAACTCAGCATTTGCTTGCCCGTAGGTGAGCCGTGTTGCCGAAAGTGCCGCAATAGCACCGTACCTTCCTAACAGAAACTGTTCGCTGAGGCAAAAATTTCCAGCCTGTTGTGGTTTATCAAACTGTCCATTGAGACAGGTCGTTGTGATAACAAAGGGGAGGTATTGGTTCCGCAAATCGGCGGCATCCTCAATACGGAAAATAGATTCATCTGCCCAGGTCTGGCTTCCACCGTGTCCAGCATATTCAATTGCAAGCGCGCCTCTATTGATAGCAGAGAGGATCATCCTACGTGTATTGTCAGGGCTCCCAATCTTTCGGAGGTAGATTTGGCGCGTGTCGTATCCGGGAGGGATAACCTCCTGTATGAGTTCATCGCGTGACTCTTCAAAGATACCATCGTTGGGTTTGTCTGTATGGTCATCTGCTACCTGAATTAATGTGCCTTGCCACACCCCCATCTTCGGATCTTTTTCATAATCAATTATCTTTTGAACCATGGTTGTGAGGGCTTCGGGCGTTTGCACCGAGAGTCTACCAATAAACATATCCGGCAAAGGGTCTTCGCCACTAATATTGACAAAACGCTGGTCCATAGAAGTTTCACCGCTCGCGGGTGCCCAACCATGGTATGTCGGCACGAAGTTGGGATAGAGGTTATAGGTGCCTCGGAACGTCGGATCTTGGCGGTAGATATCAACAGTGGCTCCCTTGTAGTCGTAGTGTGCATCTCCAACGAGGAGGACATACGTAGGGGCAGGTTGTTGCCAATTATGATAGGTATATCGTAGAAATTTCTGGATCGCAAAGGGGTTGAAGAGACCGTCGCTAAATTCATTGTAAATATCGTCAATATCAACAACCATAGTTGTTAAACCTTGCGAACGCCGGAATTCGACGAGCGGAAGAATATTTTCGGCGAAAGTCGAGTGTGTAATGACGACATAGTCAGCTTGGTTAGCGGGGTTCCTTAACGCTGTCGGTGGTGTCGGAACGAGTGCGTTGATATTTTTATAGGCACTACGACTTATTACAAAATAGCGTCGATACTGGCTAACAGTATCCTCAAACAAAATCCGACGAGTCGCTCCCGTTCGAACGACTTTACCGTCAGTGAGTCTGCTTGTAATTCCGTTTTCATCCAACTGATATACGTCTATTGTGTCGTTAAAGAAGTTGCCAACTCGGTACTGAACTTGCCCACCGTTGAGCGGTTCAGTATTGGTATTAAATTCAAGGCGATTGGACTCCGCCTGAAAGTCCCGCCAATAGTCAAGCTCATACCAGTCGAGGTAGAAATCGTATGACCCTGGCGGCGTATCGTTGTCATCGAATGCCTCAATGCGCATGTAGTTCGTCGTATCGTGGAAGATGAGATTCTGTGAATTGTGTGAGATGTAGCGGGTTGCGGTCTGCGAAGCTTGACGTTTCCACTCCTCATCCCTACCAAGTATCTTGTTATTAAAGGTGATACGAGCGATGTGGCGTGCACTCCCCTTGCGAGAGGCACCTTGGAATTTAATACGCAAAGTACCAATGCGATCAATTTGAAGCCGTGGTATTGCTCCCGGAATGTCTTTAGGTTCTATAGGAAAATCTTTTCGGCTCGTATTAATATTTCCACCGCGGAAAGCAACACCGAAATAGTGGTCTGCAAGTTCAGACTTAATATCATTACCGGCTAAGGCGTCATGATGTCTATTTTCCTCAAAGCGAACGCGTGTTAAAAAGGCTTTAGGGGATATTAAGTTTGGCGTTCGCGGACTTCCGTCGCGCGCCTCCACGCGGGATGTTTCAAAACCCGCGTTTGGTTCTCCGCGTAAGCCGAAACGGAGCCAATAAACGTTTTCATCAGTAAATTTGTTGTCTGCTAATGCCCGACCATAAAAGATAATCTGCTCACCAGGGTCAAGTGTATTGTTCTCGTTTTCATCGAAAATATAGACGCCTTGCTTCTGTCCACTGCTCTCCAATCGAAGTGTATCAAGGTCTATACTCTCTGGTTCAATGCCAGTATGTGCCTTAATGTTGTTATAGGTAATACGATACATATCTGTCTTAGCGACAGGGATTTTAAAACGGCGCGTATTCGCATTAATTAGCGGTGGTGCCCCAGGAACGTGATTTCCATCTGTGATGCTATAAGAGGTCCGGCGTTGTTTTCGCCACGACTTTGCCTGCTCATAGTTACGCAGCGTTTCTTGGAATAGACTCTCAAAGGCACGCGGAGGTTCTCGAAAAGTAGAAGGTGCTGTAGGAATAGTGCCGCCAATAACCGCCCCCGGAAAATGCACACGGAACGTCACAGACGGAAATATTTTTAATTGCTTCGTCGTCTGATTGTATTGCACGGGATTGATTTGCAAACTGCCGATGCGCTGGTCTCGCACAAAGCCGCTAGGGATGACCTCTACAAGCTGCGTGGGATAAAATTTGGCGGAAGTCCGTGAGGAACTTCTGGAAACCCGAGTCGGAAAGACTGGATCATCAGGTGTGACACCCACATTTTCGATTATCCTCATCTCCGAACGCGCTTCAATGATGGTGACAACTGGCGTTCCTGCGACAGGGATTCCAATGCGTTGTGTGTAAATGGGCAGTTGGGGTTTGCCTACGTCAAGCGTCCGATCCGCGCCTGCAAAACGAATATCAGTTACCACACCTTCGGAATTATCTACAGTAGAGGAAGTGTGTGTCGTTATCTTAAGTTTTGGTAGGGTGAAACGTGCTGTGAGAGTGTCCGCTGTAATTGCCAGAATCTGAAGCGGTGGCACTTCGTCTCCAGTAACGGGTAGGGATCCTGACTGTGTCTGACTTACGGCAACCAGCATCGGAACAGTAGAAAGTGTAAGGACTATGGCGAAAAAAATAAGCGTCTTTTTCATGGCGTTTTACGATTCTTCCTATCGTGAATTAAAGAAATAAACGGGCAACAGCGAAAACGGTCCGTCTCCACTAACGAACTTTTTTAACTTTGTTGCTTTACAGTGCCTCTTTAATTCTAAAATCTACCATAATTAGCAATCTTTTCTTGCTAATCACCTCTTTGTTGGTGGCTACTGACGGCTGATGGTTAATTCGCGAGTCGTGAAGCGCAGTTTAATGCCGCAACAAGACTGCTCTCATTAGCGATACCTTTACCGGCTATGTCAAACGCTGTGCCGTGGTCTACACTCGTACGGATTATTGGTAAGCCTAAGGTGACATTTACAAGTTTCCCAAAGCCGAGAAGTTTTATCGGAATATTACCTTGGTCGTGATACATAGCGATAACGGCGTGCCACTGTCCCTGATTTGCTTTGACAAAAAGCACATCGGCAGGGAGCGGACCGTCTATCGTCCCGTTTTGTGTTTGGACCTGGGCAATAGCTGGACTGATAAAACGCGCCTCCTCCTCTCCGAACATACCGCTCTCACCCGCGTGAGGGTTTAGGCCCGCAACGGCCAGTCGGGGTTCAGAAATACCACAGCGGGTCAGCACCTGTTGCGTGATTCGGATGACGTTCACAATCCTTGGAACAGAGAGATGTTTCGGAACGTCAGCCAATGCGATATGGTTCGTCACGAAAGAGACTGCGAAAGCGACTTGATTATTTTCCGTCTCTACATAGGGTGTTGCGGTCTCCAAAGTGGGTTTTGGGGCTAATGCTTCAGGCGTACAGAGCATCATTACTACGTCAGGTGTATTCGTGAATGCCGCAAGCATTTCCGTGTGTCCTGAGTAGGGGATCCCTGCGCGGTTTATGGCTGCTTTGCAAATTGGAGCAGTCGTGATAGCATCAAGTTCACCCTGCATCGCAAACTGTGTGGCGACCTCAATCGCTTTGACAGCAGCAGCGCCTGCCCGCGCGTCTATAGTGCCGAGGCAAATCTCTTCAGGCGATATTGAAGAGACATCAAGCACATCAATTGTTCCGGGCGTTGTGCTTGCTTGTATCGGTGTCTTGATAACATTAAATTTTAATTCGGGGGTGCCAGTGGATATAAATTGACAAGCATTCTGAAGGATAGCAGGACTTCCAATGACAATCGGTTGGCACATTGAATATACACTTTTATCTGCAAGTGCCTTGATAATGATTTCAGGACCGATGCCAGCTGCATCTCCCATTGTTAGCCCAACCTTAGGTCTATTTGGGGTATGCTGCGTATTCGTTTCGCCCCGCATTAACGGGCGAGGATTCCGAAACGCAGTGACTTCAGATTGGATTTGCGTTTCTGTGCGAGTCATTGCAATTTTTTTCTCCTTTAATCGAAGCAAGCGGTGCCTCGATCAGGAGATGGAGGCTACGGGTTTATTTGGCGGTAGAGTGTTGTAGCGCGCGCACGTGAGACGTTTCCAGAGGGTAACTCAACAACCTCGTATTCAGACTCTGGCACGTCCTCAATGCCTGTTGGATGCCTTTCCGCAGTAGCGGGCGGGGACCCCGGCATACGAATTACATCACCTACAGAAAGCATTTTTCCAGCTTTTGCAACGTGTCCGTTGACGCTTACTGCGCCTTTGCTACAGAGGGTATTAGCAATTGTCCGCCGTTTTACAAGGCGGCTGACCTGCAGGAATTTATCTAACCGCATTTTTTTTTAGAGTTATCGGTTTTCAGTTATCAGTTATCGGTTAAGAGTGTTTCGGATTGTCTAAAAATATTGGGTGAGCCCAGAACCTTCTTTAACTGACAACTGACAGTTTTTTCTCGGCCAGAGAAAAAACGATCTGACAACTGACAACTATCTTACACAGATGGCTGTGTAGCGACTGGCATTTCTACAGGAACCTCGGGATCCACAACAGGTTCTGTCAGTGCCAATTCCAGTACCTCCATCATATCGTTGACTTTATGGAAACGGATCCCTTCGCGAATTTCTGTAGGGATGTCAACTTCATCTTTCTCGTTGTCCACAGGAATGATGATGTCAAAGATACCGTTTCGGTAGGCAGCGAGTGCTTTCTCTTTTAAGCCACCGATAGGCAGCACTCTACCGCGGAGCGTAATTTCGCCAGTCATAGCAATATCTTTACGAACAGACTTACCTGTGAATGCGGAGAGGATCGCCGTGGCGACGGTAATCCCCGCGGAGGGACCATCTTTTGGGACTGCGCCTTCTGGAATGTGGATATGAATATCCTGCTGCTCAAACTGCTTGTTAGAAAGCCTGAAGGATTCAGCACGCGAACGGATATAGGCGACAGCGGTCTGGACAGACTCACGCATGACTTCCTGAAGCTGCCCAGTCATACTCAGTTTGCCTTCTCCTTGCATCGTCGTTGCTTCAACGGAGACAATATCACCGCCAATCTGTGTCCATACCATCCCTGTAGCGACACCGACTTCGTCACGTTCTTCGGCTTTTGTGCGCGTCCACTTCGCAGGACCGAGATAATCGCTCAAATTGGTGGGTGTTATTTCCAAGTTGAGATCCGGTGTCTCTTCGGTGACAATCTCTCTGGCAACCTTCCGCATGACCGTGGTGATTGTGCGCTCAAGATTTCGGACCCCGGCTTCGCGGGTATACTTATGTATCATCTCATAGAGAGCTTCGTCTGTGAAGGTGATATTCTCACCTGAAAGTCCGTGCCGTTCAAGCTGCTTCGGGATAAGTCCGTTCGGTGTGAAGGTAGCGATGTTATGCTTCTCGAAATCGGTATAACCGGGCAATTCAATGATCTCCATCCGGTCCTGGAGCGCAGGCGGTATAGTAACCCGCGTGTTAGCGGTCGTGATGAACATCACATCGGAAAGATCAAAAGCAATATCCATGTAATGGTCGCGGAAGGTGGAATTCTGTTCTGGATCGAGAACTTCAAGGAGTGCGGATGCCGGATCACCCCGGAAATCCGCACTGAGTTTATCAATCTCGTCGAGCAAAAAGAGCGGATTTTTCGACTTTACATCACGGAGCCCTTGAATGATACGTCCGGGAATAGCACCGATATAGGTACGTCTGTGCCCGCGAATTTCAGCTTCATCTCGAACGCCGCCGAGCGACATTCTGACAAACTTCCGACCGGTCGCGCGGGCAACCGATTTACCGAGCGAGGTCTTCCCCACCCCCGGCGGCCCAACGAGACAAATAATAGGACCTTTAAGATGCTTCACGAGTTGTAAGACAGCGAGGTATTCGAGTACATTCTCTTTCGGTTTCTCCAACCCGTAGTGATCCTCGTCAAGTATTCGTTGCGCTTCGGGAAGTTGGAGTTGATGCTCAGTGCTCTCTTTCCAAGGTAAGGCGAGTATCCAATCAACATAAGTACGGATAACTCCGGATTCGGCAGATTGCGGCGGTATCTGTGCGAGCCGATCAAGTTCCTTAAGTGCTTTCTCTTCCGCTTCTTCGGACATTCCGGCGTTTTTGACCTGTTCCCGGAGTTCATCGACTTCAGCGATATCATCCCTGCCGAGCTCCTTCTGAATGACCTTCATCTGTTCCTGAAGATAGAATTCTCGGTGGGTCTTTTGGACAGATTCCCGGACCTGATTGTGAATATCATCTCGGAGTTCATTGCGCTCAAGTGCATCGTTCAAAAACTGTATGACGACTTGTAAACGTTTAATAGGGTTGAATTCCTCAATAACATTTTGGCGTTCTGGTGCGCTGAGGTCGAGAAATCCAGCAATAATATCTGCGAGAGGTCCCGGTTCTTCTTGCTCTTTAATAAGCTGCTTGACTTCTTCCAAAGTCAAAACATGCGGTTGTGAGTTGCGCGCCTGCTCCTTCTGCCTTGTTTTTGCGTAGTCATTGAAAAGTTTCTTAGTATCTTTGACAAGAGATTCAGCGGCATTTGCTAACCCGATCTCTTCGTGGATAATTTGCACGTCCGCTTGCAAGAAATCAGCCGTTTTCGTATACCCGAGAACAATCGCGCGCTGCTCTGCAGCAATAGCGATACGGATAGTGCCGTCCCCAGGTTCGTAAGATTCAATGATATTCGCGACAGCACCAATAGTGTGGAGATGTTCAGGAGCGACATCTTCTCCTTCTTCCAACTCCACTTTTTGGTGGAGGAGGAGTATCCGCCGATTTGAGCGGAGCGCGGCACGGGTCGCCTGGATCCCCATCTTACGAGCGGCATTTAGGAAGGATCTCGTCTTCGGAAAAGGAGAATACATATCGAAATCCGGGGACAAATCAATAACCGGTAAACTTACGGTTCCATTTTCTTTTCCTGCTGTCGGATTCATAGTTCTCGTCCTAGCGCCAGGCATCAATCCCAGCATATTAGTTTTGCCAAAGTGGCAACGGTTCATTTACAAATTTGTCGTTAAGCAGTTTTAAGTTCTTCGGATTTTCTATAAGTGAGTTGTGGTGGTTCACTGTTACGCACAGAATCCTCGGTGATATGGCATGCTTCAACATCGTCAAGTGATGGGAGACGATATAGGGTATCAAGCATAATCTTTTCAAAAACGGCTCTTAGCCCGCGCGCCCCCGTTTCACGTTCAATGACTTCGTCAGCAATAGCGGTTAATGCGCCATCAGTCGCGTGGAATTGCACACCTTCATACGCCAAAAGACGCCGATATTGTTTGACAAGCGCGTTCTTCGGTTCCGTGAGAATACGGATCAACGCCGGTGCATCCAATTCGTGGAGCGTCGTAACAACTGGAAGTCGTCCGATCAACTCCGGTATAAATCCGTATTTGATAAGATCTTTTGGTGTCACCTGTGCGAGAATTTCATGAATTTTGGTTTCGCTTTTCGGTTGGATAGTCGAACCAAAACCGATACTTTGCTTTCCGAGTCTGTCCTTAATGCCTTTATCTAACCCAATAAAGGTTCCGCCGCAAATAAACAATACCTTTTTGGTATTTACCTCAATCATCTCTTGATGAGGGTGCTTCCTGCCACCACGTGGTGGTACATTCGCGGTTGTCCCTTCCAGAATCTTGAGTAATGCTTGCTGAACGCCTTCACCGGATACATCGCGAGTAATCGATGGATTCTCGGATTTCCGAGTAATCTTATCAATTTCGTCAATATAGATGATACCGGTTTCAGCGCGTGCGACATCGCCATCCGCCGCTTGAACCAGTTTCAATATGATATTCTCGACATCCTCACCCACGTACCCCGCTTCGGTCAAGGTTGTTGCATCGGTGATAGCAAAAGGCACATCTAATACCCTTGCAAGCGTTTGCGCAAGGAGCGTTTTCCCTGTACCTGTCGGTCCGATGAGCAAAATGTTGCTTTTGTCTAATTCAACATCATCAGTCATATCACCATGGTGTAAACGTTTATAGTGTGTGTAAACTGCAACAGATAATGTCTTTTTGGCGTGTTCTTGACCTATTACGTATTCATCAAGTTTTGCTTTAATTTCCGCAGGTGAGGGGGGGACTGTGAGTGCGTCCTGTTCATTTTTTCTTTCCGAGTTCGGTGTATTTGCAGTATTGGTTTCGGTACGTTGGCGAGCACTGCGTCCACGCGCTTGGACAGATTCCTCTTGGTCATCTTCACGTTCGTGTTGTTCGTGCGGTCCCTCCGCTTTGTTGAAGTCCTCCGTGGATAGATCAAAGCTGCCGTCTGGCTTACGAGCGAGAATATCGTTACAGAGATCAATACACTCGGTAAGACATCTCTCACAGATATTCGCCTCAAGTCCATTAAAGAGTCTTTCGACGTGAGTATTATCGCGCCTACAAAATGCACATGAAGCACTATCCGATGTAGATGCTGATAGTCGGACAATACATTCAACACAAATATTGGCTTCCCTGCCCTGAAGGAGTCGTAGGCGGACTTGTGTACTGTCTTGTTGACAGAAAGAACAAGACACTTCACGATGGGCGGATTGTGACATAGAAGTTCTCCTTTTTTAATGGCTATCAGCCGTCAGGGCGATTTTTTTTCAAAAAATCTTTCAGCCGTCAGTTAAGAGGTTATCGTTTAACAAAACCTTTTTTCTTTGCTGACTGCTGACTGCCGATGGCTATTCCCTCTCTGCGGTACGCTGTTCTACAACATGATCAACAAGACCGTATTCAAGCGCCTGGTCGGCAGTCATATAAAAATCGCGATCGGCATCAGCAGCGATTTTGTCAACATCTTGACCGGTATGTTCGGCTAAAATATTGTAAAGTCGATCTCGCTCATGTAAGATTTCTCTCGCATGAATGTTAATATCGGAGGCTTGACCGCTGATCCCAGTTGCCATCGGTTGGTGAATCAGTGCTTTTGCGTGTGGCAAAGCGTAGCGTTTGCCAGGCGCGCCCGCAGCGAGCAAAATAGCTCCCATACTATACGCTCTACCTAAACACCAAGTTTGCACATCTGCCTTGATATACTGCATTGTATCGTAAATCGCCAAACCGGCAGAAACAGAGCCACCGGGCGTATTAATGTAGAGCACAATGTCTGCATCCGGGTCTTTCCCTTCAAGGAAAAGCATCTGTGCAGTTACGATGTTCGCGAGGACATCATCATCAATCGGTGTTCCGATCATGATAATCCGGTCTTCAAGCAAGCGAGAGTATATGTCGTATGATCGTTCGCCTCGACTGGTTTGTTCAACGACGATAGGTACAAGATTCATTTTTTAATTTACCTTGCGGAGGGCTCAAGCGACTTGGTACTTGAACATTTCTCGTCACGGAGCCGCCTCTCCATTTCATTACGAGGCTAACCACTTGGAGTTAAAAGAAGACCCGATTTTTTGATCAACAACTCGACTCCGAATATAATAGTGTAAGGCACGAGTTGTTGGTCAAATCGGAAAAATCGGAGCAGAAACCCAATATTTAAAAAATCAGGCGATTATGAGCGACTGTTTAGCGGATGCGCTGTGAATGAGAAACTGATAAATTTTTTCGTGTTGTAGTTGACCGCGAAGTTCTTCCAATCGATTGTTTGACTTCAAGAGGTCCGCGTATTTTTGAGCGTCTCGATTTTGTTGCTCAGCCGCCCGACGGATTTCGTATTCCAATTCATCATCAGATACGTGAATGCCCTCCGCTTCAGCGATAGTATCGAAGATCCACGACTGTTTTGTTTGCTGAATGACATCTCGCCGGAGTTCATCAGGCAAGGTATCCATGTTAATTCCAGCATCTTCGGCTGTTCTCTGTTCGTTCGCCAATTGCAGCTTGACATTCTGCAGCGTCTGCTGCACGTATTGGTCAACTAACGGTTCTGGAATCGCAATATCAGTTTTTTCAATGAGTTGCTCCAATAATTCCGCTTTCTGCTTATCAACATGTAAACTTGTCTCTTCTTCGACCAGATTGTTCCATATCAGCCCATAAAGTTGTGAATAGTTTTCATATCCGAGGTCTTTCGCAAACTCATCATCTAAGGAGGGCAGGTGCTTCTGTGTAATAGCGTGCAGCGTGATACCATATTGTGCGGATTTTCCTGCGAGTTCTGTGATCGGATGTTCTTGTGGAAAATCAATATCGACGGATTTTGTTTCGCCGATCTGCATTCCAATCAGTGCCTGCTCAAGTTTTTCATTTAACGCCCCGGCACCGAGTTCTATATCAACATCTTGCCTCGATTCAGGTTCAATCCGGTCCCCGTTAATTAAGCATTCCCAATCTACACGGACGCAATCTTTCTCCTCGACCGGACGCTCAGTGTCAAGGGGTTCATAAGTTGCCGATTGTGCCTGTAGACGGGTAATATAGGCATCAACATCTTCACGAGGTACATTAACCGGGTTTTTATCGGTTACCAGTTCATCATAACGAGGGAGGTCTATATTGGGTCGGATATCAACCGTGGCTGAGAACGCGAGCGGTTCGTTTTCTTTAACTCGCAATTCATCAAGAGGGGGTGTGAAATTGGGTTGGGAGAGTGGATTCAGTTTTTCCCTATAAATAGCGTCTTCGTAAGCAGGAGCGACAAGATACCGGACAGCCTCACTATTAACGTAATCAGGAAATCTTGACTTGAGGATTGCGACAGGCACGCGCCCTTTTCGGAAACCCGGAATGGAGACTTGGGTACGTAATGTCTCATAAGTTTCCTTTAATGCTGCATTAACATCTTCAGAAGGCACCTCAATGTCCAGACGGACTTGCGTGGTGTCTAACCTTTCAATTTGAACTCTCAAGTTTTTGTCCTCACGTCAGGCATTCAAAACCCGGATACTTTATATCTAATACGAGCATGGGCGAGGAGGGACTTGAACCCTCACGAGGCGTAACCCCAATAGATCCTAAGT
>JAPOZO010000016.1 GCA_026706025.1 Candidatus Poribacteria bacterium | reverse complement strand
AATGAGTAAATTGGGGAAACGACGCAAGATATGCGCCCGTTTTTCATTAGACCTACATAGCTTTATTCGTTCGGTAGCAGGCGTTCGGATTTCACGAGCAGAGCAAATTCTTCCTGGCTTGTCGAAAGCTGTATACAGGAGGGTTGAAACAGTATTGGGTAATGCAGCACATAAGGAGCGATGGCTAGCACAGATCGACAAATACGCAAATCGAACTAGAAATCCCTGGCCAGACGCGTTCTTGGCTTCAGAAGAGGCTGTCGAAGATGCCTTACAGCGAATTGCTGCTGGTGCCCGTGGAGCAATGATAATTAATTATGGTACAGTATCGGATCCCGTTAGACTGGAAGAACGACTCGCGAGTAGATTATTAGACGATCCGTCGCTTCCTTTGGCCTTGGAACGAACACGCCAGCCACGACCAGAAATACCGCCACCGCCGTCAAGGAATGATCCGTTATGGCATGCTCTTCTTGAACATGTAGATGGTGTACCGGATGTTGATACCGGCATCGTTGCCGCTTGCCGAGACGATGATCAACTTTTTGCCACTATAGACATTTCGGATTGTAAAACTGTGCCAGCTATCGTCGGTGGACCCCACGACGGCTGGAGATTGGTGGCAACTGTTGAAAAGCGGATAATTTCACAGCCCAACTCGAGGAACAACGAGGACGATATAGCGGAGCGTTTCAGGATCGTTGAGTTGCGTCTCAGCGGGGATCAACAAGCCCTTAATCTTCGACCTGTTGCTGAAGGAGATATCCGTACATGGAATGTGAACGATACACTAGATTCCCCAATGAATAAGAGGATTAGGAGTTGCCCTATTGTTGGCTATGACTTGGGCGTAAGTGCGGCTGATGACGGGCATTGTGGGTTAGGTATCCAGAGAGGGTTACTTTCGCCGACCAAATTTCTTGTCGCTTCACTTGGTTTGAAGAGAAATGACTACTTCGTACTTGAGGACGACATCGGACCGGCACTAGCATTAATCACTTGGCGAACAGAGTACGATACCAGCAAATACTATCTTCCGCGACCACGGCTTCGCGGCGCCGGTATGGTTCTACGAGGCGATGTATTTGACAAATTGGTCCGCATTACTCAGGGTCACCTGGTTTTTCGAGACTTTCTCTCGGGACCTTCGAATTTGTGTGGCTGATATTTTTGTTGGCAATCGACACGACCCTACATCGCATTGGGCCAGCACACAACTAGAATCCCGTAATGCCCGTTTTCAGATCGACGAGAGAGAAACGCCTCTGGGCCTATACGCCGGCCATCGTGGTGGCCGTCTACTAACTTGGGTCTGGCGCGAATTCTGGTCGACGAGTTGGAGAGCGACTTCCTGTCGGTCTGACTCTTTCTCCTCGGCTGCATTCTGGTGCTCACATCTGTGATCACACGGGGCCCCAAGGTTCGGCCGGGTGGTATAGAGATCTGCGTTGCTCTTGGCAGTGCCAGCCGAGCGCCACCATTTGGTCGAGTGTGAAGTGGTGGCCATCGTCGTCCACGAGGCACTTTTGAAACGGGCTAGGCGGGGATGGCGTTCTCCCACACCGGATCTACTTGCAATCGCAATAGCATCGGTGATCGGTGTCATCGACGAGGGAATGAGTACTATCGGCGACCGCCTAATTGTTTTTTTGCTGCACTGAGGAGGAAGAATGTGAGTAAATCATGTCTCTCGAATGTGCCGGAGCCGAAATCCGAGGTCCGTGACGTGGACGTTCGATCCCCATGAGCTTCAATTTATTCTCCATCTTTTTAGCGAATTCTTTGAAGCCCATATCAAAACCCTTTCCTCTCTTATTAAGTTTTTTGTGTTGTTGTTTAAGATTGTCCATGACCATCCTCCAAGTTATAAGAGGTGCTTCTCAAGCAAAGATACAACCCTGAGGTTTGCATAAAATCAACGATGAACGTGTGGATCTCTTTGACAACTTGCTGAAGTTCTTCGCCTGAACTTATATCCTCAATTATTAAATTTAGTTCCTCTTGTAATACTTGCATCGAAATTCCACGAGAATGGGCGTGCCACCTTTTCGTGTCATTCAACTTCAGTGCTATCTCCTTTGCTCTCTTTTGCTTCATCTCTGAGGTAACAGGTTGTCCGCTTGAGTGCGTCTTATGCCAATTCTTGAACTTGAATGCCGGTAGCCATTTTTCCAACAATTCTACTGAATGCTCTCTGGCTTGCTCATATTGGTGAAGATCTGCCAAGTCTAATTGTTCAACCAAAGCATATTCTAGCGGAGTTAACGAGCCATCTCTAGATTTTTCGTTTAGTTCTTCAAATTTCTCCAAGTAACCCAAAACTGGTATCCAATTGTCGTCAATAAAGAACTGAGGGTCAATTGGTCCTAATTGGGAGTAATAATCCATGTAGATATTATCACCTGATAACGCAAAGACCGTGCCAGCGGACATAGCTTGATCAGGGATTATGAAATCAACACAACCATAATGCTGACGGATGACTTCTACCGTCCGCTCGACCGAATCAACCGAACCTCCCCCGGTATTCAATAGAATTGTAAGAGTATCATTGTTGGGTTGAATTTCCATCATCCTTTCTATTTCATCTCTAACCAATGCTGGTAAGTTTTCATACATTGGTCCATAAATTGCCATTACGTCCGACTTTCTGATTGAAGCCAATTGAATTAGCTGCCATTGGAGCATTCTTTCAATAAAATCCTTCACTTCTGCCATTAGATTTACCTATTCCATTTTTATTTTCCGGCGGGAGATCTGTAAATATCACAACAACACCCACTAATTTCCCCAATAAATTGTACCAATCACCCTAAAAATAGGTTTAACTACTCTGGCGCAGATGATCATACGCCAAAGTATCTGCTTAGGCCACCCATACACTGCCTGCGGGTGGGGAGTCCAGATGTTGTCGAGTATCCTCATTTCGTGACAAAAAAAGCAGTTGGCATCTCTCTAATGAGTTATTGTGGGCTCTTTTGCCACTTCACAAATGGTAGGCCGTCCTAATTTTCGTCTGAGGCAGTGATTTTGGGGTGACAAACAATTTGGAGATTTTTCTGTAGTAGGGAGATCAATTTTGTATGGTGATCATGTCCTTCGTTCGATACGCAGCACTGGTCTTGGCAATTGCGCTATTTTCTACCTGTAAAAGTCCCACAGAACCGATGCCCCCAGAGCCCGAAAATACCCCCATGCCACGCGAGGTGGCCGATGATGATTATATCCAGCTTTCAGATGGTCTTAAGTACTATGACTTTGAGATCGGTACAGGCGATCCAGTAAAAAATGGAGACCTTGTGACCGTGCATTATCACGGTTGGCTAACGGACAACACGCTCTTTGACAGCTCCCATCTTCGAAACAACCCCTTCTCGTTTCAAATTGGGAACGGCCGGGTTATCCAGGGATGGGAACTAGGAATCCTGGGCATGCGACCAGGAGGACAGCGGCAACTCGTGATCCCACCTGATCTTGCCTATGGAAATCGGGGACAAGGCCGCATTCCACCAAATGCAACCCTGATCTTTGAGGTTACCCTCCTATCTATTGACTAATCGCTGCCTCCTCCTGAAGTATAGAATCCAGTGTTTCGACAAGTTGGACCACGTTGGCCTGATCAAATACCAGCGGGGGCTTGATCTTCAGCACGTTATGAAGCGGCCCATCTGTTGAAATCAGAATGCCCAGATCGCGCATGCGGTTCGCAATATAGCCCGCCTCCTGATCGGCTGGCTCCAGGGTTTCGTGATCCCGCACCAACTCTATCCCCAAAAATAATCCCCTCCCCCTGACATCTCCGATTACCGGATGCTTGCTTTTTAGTTTCTCAAGAGACTGTTTTAGAAAGGTGCCCGTGACAAGCGCGTTTTCCTGTAGCTTTTCCGATTCAATCACATCCAAAA
>JAPOZO010000015.1 GCA_026706025.1 Candidatus Poribacteria bacterium | reverse complement strand
GCCCGTGAATACCGCGAATTTGTCACGGATATGGATAGAGCAGATCCCGAGAGTCTCCATATCATTGGAACGTATGAAGGTATGTCAAAAAAGCCCATCAGCCCAGAATCAATTCCGACGTTTGAAGATAGGCTTAGTCTCGGTCGCGATTTCAACGCTGCAGCAGTAGATTTGCTGTTGCTAATGCTATTTTTCGCTGTTTTTCTGTCTGGAGCGTTCCTTGCATTTGTGCGCGTTGAAGTTTAGCGTGTAGTTTTCAAGTTCCGGTTCAATTGTATTCTCCTAAATCTTATGTTATAATATATCCTGTTGCTTAACAAGGATGCTTGTTTCTAACACCGTTTAGTCCTTGTAACAACTGTGGTCAAAGAGTCCATTATACCCTAATAATATTCAGGAGATTCTCTTATGCGAAATCTGTGGGGACCCTACAAACTTATGTTGGCTCTACTCATATTCGTTTTCTTTTCCTCAGCAGCGCAGGATACTAAAGCCGAAAAGGATACAGAAATGGAAAAAGATCGAATCCAAATCTATAAAGAAAACCCGCGTTACTGGCAGTATAAAGGCAAACCGATTTTGCTCATCGGTGGTTCAGTCGAAGACAATCTATTTCAGATTCCTAACCTCAAAGCACATCTTGAATTGTTGAAGTCAGTCGGTGGTAACTATGTGCGATCGACGATGAGTTGGGTTGATGAAGGCGATGTGCCACCCTTCAAAAAAGTCGGCGACGGCTATGACTTAAATCAGTGGAACGACGAATTTTGGAACCGTTTTCGGAACTTCATCACGTGGACCCACGAGATGGATATTATCGTCCAAATCGAGGTATGGGCGACCTTCAACTATTATCGAGAGCCTTGGGATGCCAATCCGTTCAACCCAAAAAATAACAGCAATTACACAGTAGAAGAGACAGGGTTACCCACTGCTGTTAACAGCCATCCAGTTGCAACAGGGAACAACTTTTTCTGGTCTGTTCCGAAAGAGCGCAATCAGGAAATCGTCTTGAAATATCAGGAAAAATTTGTAGATAAACTACTCGCTGAAACGTTTCCGTATGGACATATACTCTACTGCATGGACAACGAAACTGCCGTCACGGCTGCATGGGGTGAATACTGGGCAACATATATCCAGAAGCAAGCAGCAGAAGCAGGACGCGTCGTCGAAACTACGGAAATGTGGGACCCGTGGGATCTATCCGATGATAAGCATAAAGCGACGTTTGACCATCCTGAAACCTATTCCTTTTGTGATATATCACAGAATAACCACCAGAAACGGCAGCGGCATTGGGATAACGCTCAGAAAATTCGAGCAAAACTCTCACCGATCCGACCCATCAATAATATTAAAATTTACGGTGCTGATGGCGGACGGTTCGGCAGTACACAAGATGGGTTGGAGCGGTTTTGGCGAAATATCTTCGGTGGATTTGCATCGGCACGGTTCCACCGTCCCGATAGCGGTGTTGGTTTGAACAAAACGGCGCAAGCGCATATCAAAAGTATGCGAAACATCACAGACGAAATGGATATTTTTACGTGCGAACCTCATAATGGCTTGCTTTCTAACAGGGCAGAGAACGAAGCGTATACCTTCGCAAATCCAGGGCAAGAATACGCTGTCTATTTTCCGAATGGCGGTTCGGTTGATATCAACTTGGGTGTTGGTGAAGCGGTAGACACAAAATCGGGAACGATCAGATGGCTAAATATCAGCAAAAGCGAATGGGGACAAGAAGAGGAAATTCACTTCAGTGGTAGTATAACCGTGTCTGCTCCGACTGAAGACCATTGGGCAGTTTTGATCCAATTAAAATAAGGCGAAATAAGGTTTGAAATTATAGAGTTGAGCAGCCAACTTCCATTATATCTGTAGTAAAACCAGTGGTAGGCGCGGTTTTAAACCGCGCCTACGCTATTGTATGAATAAACATTTACACGATCCGCGTAATTAATCCTGCCAACTTCTAATTCAGAAAATATTCTATTTTTTTTGCATTCACCTGAATCTTGTGATATAATATATAGCGTTGCTTAACGAGGGAATTTGTTCTAACACCATTTTCATTTTATCGGAGCAACCGTCATGTTTAAACGTCGGCTCAACCAATTCAAACATGAAAATGTGGGAATGTTTGACCTCGCATCCATCGGGATAACGCTTGCGCTCGCGATCTGCATCGGTTATTTCGGGGGTAAGTGGATCGGTGGAAAATTAGGCAATGCAGCAGTCGGATCGTACATCGGTTTCGGACTGGGGGTCGCCGCTGGATTCATGGAAATGTTTCGGTCAGTGGCGCGCTGGAACCGGCGACTTGAAGCTATAGAAAAACAACGTCGTTCGACTTCCGAACAAGCACAAGGCACTGGACAAGAATAACATCCGAGAGCGGGGATTCTGGCAGCCTAATCCGCTGTCCTTTTGACAAAGGAGTCGCACTTACAATGGGTCCCGTTTTGGAGTTTGGCGACCGAACTATCCGCCATATTTACATCTTGACAATCTGCCTTACCGTCGTGATTGCGGCAGTCCTTTTAGGATTCAAACGCCCCGCGCTCCCGAGTTTCTTGATTGGAAGTGCTATCAGCCTGAGTCTATTCTGGTCGCTCGAATTTGCTGTTCGGCGACTCGTTCGGCCCGGGAAATCGAAGCGCACGAAGTCCTTGCTCGGCTTTATCGCACTCGGTAAATATACAGTGCTCGGCGGACTTCTCTATCTCCTCTTCAAAATGGAGTGGATGAATATATACGCGCTGGCTGGGGGGATTGCTTTAGTACAAGGTGCCATCATTATCAAAGCGATCAGCTTGATAATGAACATCCGTTCAAATAAGGACCCCAATGAGTCTTGAGGTGGAACTTACCAATTACCTCAAATGCGGAGGCACCCGACACCATCCCCATATTTAAAAGACATTCACAACAAAACATGAAAAAACTATCGTTTATCTGCTTGGTTGCTGGACTCAGTTTGGCAATAGTAGCTGGGAGTTTCGCAGCCGACAACGGTCACCGTAGTTTGCTCTATCCGATTTCACAGATCTTACCGGATGAGATGATCCCTGAACCGACGCGGTGGCATCAACCCGATCTAATTCCCAATACATACTTTGCTGTTCTCGTCTTAGTACTGTTTTTTATCTTGGCTACTCGGAAGTTGAAACGGATACCTGAAGGGAAAGGGCAAACGCTGTTAGAGGTATTTGTCGGCGGTATTATGGACTTCTTCGGCGGGATTTTAGGCGACCACGGCAAAAAGTATGTTCCCTTTGTTGGCTCCTTCTTCATCTTCATTCTCTTCCTGAACTATCTCGGAGTTATTCCGGGGCTTCAACCTCCAACAGCAGATTTGAATACAACGCTCGCGCTCGGGATAACCGCCGTATTAGGCGTTCAAATTATCGCTATTAAAGAGAACGGGATAGGCGGTTATCTGAAACATTTAGCCGGTAACCCACCGTGGTTAGGTGTTTTGATGTTCCCGCTTGAAGTGGTCGCTCAGTTATCACGCGCCGGTTCGCTGGCTGTCCGTCTTTTCGGGAACATCTTTGGCGAGAAAGCGGTTGTTATTGAACTGACAAAACTCGGACTTATCGTGCTGATTGCGGATGCTATACCGATTATTCCGGTGCAAGTGCCTATGCTGTTTTTCGGGCTATTTGCTGGCTTCCTGCAAGCATTCGTTTTTACTATTTTAACATCTATCTACATCGTGCTGTTCATAGAACACCATGACGACGCGCATGAAGCGCATCACTAATTTCTGGGGTTTGTAGGAGCGGGGTTACCCTGTCCCTACAAGTCCGTATCCGTCCAAGGAGGACATTCATGATTTATCTAGCAGTGTTGGCGTTTGGCGTGACTTTAGGATTGCCGATCGCCGTCATTTTCGCCTCAAGAGCACAAGGAAGTGCAACAAGCACTGCTCTTGAAGGGATATCACGTCAACCTGATTCCGCACCGCAGATCCAGACTGCGATGATTATCGGTTTGGCACTCATCGAATCGCTCGTTATCTATGCGCTTTTAATGTTCTTTATCTTGCAGGCAAAACTCCCGGAAGGTCAAATCCTGCAAAATATGATTGATGCAGACGCGAGACGAGTCACGACAGATGACGGTACCGGAAGATAACCTTTGACTGAAGACGGGCGGCGAGGCTTGCAACCCGAGACGAAATTAGATGTGTCGAAATTGCAAGTTCATGTTGATACGTTACGTCTTCAGTTCGCACAACAGAGTACAGTAATCTTATGCGAAACATTATATATAGGCTTTCACTTTGCAAGGGACGCTACCGGACATTTTACGGATGCTGCCTCATCTTAATGGGGATGTACGCCAATAGTGCGTTCGCTGCCGAGGCTCCTGCTGAAGGAGGGCTTCTTGCGCTGCTTGGCATTGATCCGAAGACGATTATCATCCAAACTATCGGTTTTCTGGTCGTGCTCGCCGTGCTTTGGAAGTTTGTTTTCGGCAAGGTCGGAGGGCTCTTAGAAGACCGCAGATCTGAAATCACTTCGCAGATAGAACAATTGCGGGTTGATCGTGAAGAGTTGGACAGGCTCACCGCAGAGACGCGTCAACGCTTAGCCGATATTGAGACCGAAGCGCAAACTAAAATCCAAACTGCGATTGAACAAGGGAACACCGAACGTCAGGACATCCTCACACTGGCGCGACAAGAAGCAGAGGATGAAGTCGCGAGAGCCAGAGCCGAGATTCAACGTGAAAAAGACGAAGCCATCTCCGAACTGCGAGGGGTCGTCGCTGAACTCGCAATTGATGCTGCCAGCAAGATTATAAGCGAAGAACTCAACCCAGAGAGGCATCAGCACATTATTGACGCATCCATTAGTAGGTTGCCAGCAGATCCGCGTTAGTCGTTTTTTAATGATTGAGGGTTCGCGCCGATTTTTCCGATGTCAAATCGGAGTTCTGGTTAATTCCAACCATATCGACGTTAATTAACTTGCGTAGAACTGCTTTGGCGAGACTTACAAACGTTTTACAATTACTAAAACGTTCAGATGAGCGTGGCATAAGAAAAAAAAGGTAAAACGAACTATGAGAGACATTCGGGTTGCGAAACCTTACGCCCGTGCCTTATACGATGCGGCGTTAGAACAAGGTGCTTTGGACGCTATCACCGCAGATATGGACAAGCTGCAAGGATTAATCGAACGATCTGTGGAACTCACGCAATTAGTTCATAGCCCTATATTGTCTCCACAATTTAAAAGCGAGACGTTTCAGCAGCTTTTCGCAGACGCGATGCAGCCTCTGACGATTAACTTCTTCAAACTACTTGCATCAAAGCAGCGTGAACGTTACCTCATCGCAATTATAGATGCCTTTTCAGCAATTGTTGACGAAGCTGCTGGTAGGCTCGTCGCAAAAGTGACGACCGCTGTGCCTATAACACCGGAGCAAGAGGAACGACTCACACAGCAATTAAGCGCGTATTCGGGAAAACAGGTGCGATTGGAAACTACAACTGATGCACAGATTGAAGGCGGCTTCATCGTACAATTAGATGACACTGTTTTTGATGCAAGTGTCGCATCACAACTCCAACGCCTGAAGCAACAACTCGCGAAAGGGTAATAGTTATTGGTGATCAGTTGTCAGAGTCGTCAGTCGTCAGTTTGCCTCGCAGTGAGAGTTAAAGAGGTGGACTGTGGCAGTAAGTAACCCGAAAAGCAACCGCCACAAGAAATTAACTGATAACCGAGAACTGATAACTACTGAAAACCGAAGACTGATAACTACTCCTCACAGAGGACTGAAAATATGGCAAGAGAAGTCCGACCGGACGAAATATCAAATATCCTTAAACAACAACTGCAACAGTTTGAACAGGACGTGGATGTCTATGATTCCGGCACTGTGCTGGAGGTAGGCGATGGTATCGCGCGCGTGTATGGGCTTGCGAATGCCATGGCGAGCGAAATGATCGAATTCCCTAATGACATCTACGGCATTGCTTTCAACCTCGAAGAAGATAACGTCGGTTGCGTCCTGTTCGGCGAAGACCAACTCATACACGAAGGCGATACCGCCAAACGGACAGGGCGACTCGCCGAAGTCCCTGTCGGTGAGGCACTCCTCGGACGAATTGTCGATGCACTCGGTCAACCTATTGATGGTTTGGGTGATATTGAAACTGAACATCGACTGCCGGTTGAACGGAAGGGGTTGGGCATTGTCGAACGGCAACCCGTTAGCGAACCACTTTACACAGGTTTAAAAGCGATTGACAGTTTGACACCCATTGGGCGCGGTCAACGGGAACTCATTATCGGGGACCGGCGAACCGGCAAAACCGCAATCGCCATAGACGCTATTCTGAGTCAGAAAAACACAGATGTCTACTGTATTTATGTCGCTATCGGTCAAAAAGGGTCTACGCTGGCACAAGTTGCCAATACCCTTCGCGAACATAATGCAATGGAATATACGACCATCGTCGCTGCCGCCGCAAGTGAGCCATCACCCCTTCAGTACATCGCGCCCTATTCAGGCACTTCAATGGGTGAATACTTCAGCAATAACGGCAAACACGCGCTTATCATATACGATGACTTGACAAAACACGCCTGGGCATATCGACAAATGTCACTGCTTTCACGAAGACCCCCAGGTCGCGAAGCATACCCCGGCGATGTCTTCTATCTACACTCTCGTCTCTTAGAACGCTCCGCAAAACTTAGTGACGAATTAGGCGGTGGTTCCCTCACTGCCCTGCCAATCATCGAAATCTTTGAAGGCGACTTGACGACCTACATCCCTACAAACGTTATCTCTATCACCGATGGACAGATATACCTCACAACGGATCTGTTTAACCAAGGTGTAAGACCGGCAATTGATGTCGGACTATCTGTTTCGCGGGTCGGTGGAGATGCGCAAGTCAAAGCCATGAAATCGGATGAGGTTGCGGGTACCCTTAAACTTGACCTTGCGAGTTTCCGAGAAGTGGCTGCCTTTGCACAGTTCGGGTCTGACTTGGACGCATTAACGCAATCTATGCTCCTACGCGGCACACGGCTCGTGGAATTGCTGAAACAACCGCAATACGAACCGATGCCTGTTGAGCGGGAAGTCACATCTATTTTCTGTGGTACGAACGGCTACTTGGATGATGTTCCTGAAGCGGAAGTGGCTCGGTTTGAATCCGAATTTCTACAATACCTTGACAGGAATCATGCTGAACTCCTCTCAGAAATCGCAGAGACAGGCTTACTCAGTGATGAACTCCTTGAGACCTTGCACACTGCTGTTAAGACTTTCAAGGAGAACTGGAGTGAAGCACCCGCATCAACACCGGGACAAGAGGACGCACACACTGAATCAGAGGACGCGCCCACAGAAGGTGAGTAACTATGGCAACGTTACGAGAAATTCGGCGGCGCATCGCCAGCATTCAAAACATTGAGCAAGTTACCGATGCCATGCGTGTCGTCGCTGCAGCACGGCTCCGTCGTGCCCAAGATAATATTATGGCGACGCGCCCTTACGCAGATAAACTCAATACAATTCTCGGTCATCTCATCTCACAGATGGACACTGAGGAAGAAGCATTGACGCATCCGCTGCTTGAGGAACGCGAAATAAAACATGTCTGTATCGTCTCCGTTTCCGGTGACCGTGGGTTGTGTGGAAGTTTTAACAGCAATGTCATCCGTACTACAACACAACGTATAGAACACTATCAAGAGGGTGGCGCGGATGTGACGCTTATCTGTATCGGGAGACGTGGACAAGAGCATTTTGTACGCCGTGGCTACGACGTTACCGATTCATACATTAATATTTTCCGCCAACTTGAATTCCAAACAGCCGTTGATGTTGTCCACGAGTTTGAACATCTCTATACCGACAAAAAAATTGATAAAGTTGAGGTCGTCTACAACAACTTCAGGTCTGCTATTCTCCAGACCGTGCTTGTTGAACAACTCCTCCCGTTAGTGCCTGAGGTGCCTGAAGGTGATACGCATTTCCTTGATTATATCTACGAGCCAAGCCAGATAGAACTCTTTGAAATGCTACTCGGAAAACACTTGAACATGCAAATGTGGAAGGTGCTTTTGGATTCAAACGCCGCGGAGCAAGCGGCACGGATGGCAGCGATGGAGAACGCTACACAAAAGGCAAAAGAGCTCATTGATGAGTTAATTCTTCAACGCAACAGAGCACGTCAAACACAGATTACAACCGAAATTTCTGAGATTGTAAGTGGCGCAGCGGCACTGGAGGGGTAAAAGTAGCAGACAGACTCCGTTCTGCCGTGCAAGGTAGTAGTAGGCACGCGCCGTCGTGCCGTAACCGTGTGGAGGTCTCAGATGCCGATCAATGTCAACAAACAGATTGAAGAGGCGATGGAACGTGGCGAATTCAAGAATTTGCCCGGTGAAGGTAAACCGCTTAAATTGGATACGAATCCCTACCTTACACCCCAAGCGCGGATGGCAAACCGCCTGCTGAAAGAGAACGGTTTTACACCTCGGTGGATTGAGTTACAGAAAGAGATTAAAAAAGAAAAAACGCAACTTGAAAGGCTCCTTAAAAATCTGCAAGGTCGTCGAAAGCGGTTGGAGGCTATCGCCCAGCAGTATCCACACCGACGTGAAGCCATCAGTCGAAGTTTTGAACATGAACGTGCCCGCGGCATTGAACAATACACTGAAAAACTCGAAAACCTGAATCGGAAAATCCAACGTGTGAACCTCCTGATGCCGACACGAAATCGGCAATACGCGTTAATCAATCGGGCAGAAGCACTTAACGATTTTCAGAAGGTGTGTCCAAGTCTCTAATCGTTCCGAGTTTGTATACGATGGGAATGCCCGTGCGAAACAGAAGGACCAGTATCAGTAGGTATCGGTTATCAGTTAAAAAGGCAGGCTGTAACAACTCAGCACTTCCTAAAGTCCTCCAAGTTTGGGCAGATTGGTACAAAACACCTCTTAACCAGTTACTGATAACTGACAACTGATTACCATATAAAAAAGGAATATCGCATGAACCAAGGAAAAATATTAGAAGTTGTCGGGGCGCGAGTAGACATAGATTTTTCGGAAGGCACATTGCCGGATATCCTCAACGCTGTTAAAGTTCAACGTTACGATGGAAGCGAACTCGTACTTGAGGTTCAACAGCATTTAGGTGAAAATCGAGTCCGTGCAGTCGCTATGGATACGACAGATGGATTGGTTCGCGGCACACTCGCAACTGATACCGGCGGTCCCATTACTGTTCCGGTCGGTGATGCAGTCCTCGGACGCGTCTTTGACGTAACCGGTCAACCTATTGATGAAAGAGGCGATCCCGGTGAATCTGAACGATACTCTATTCATAGACCCCCACCACCGCAATCTGAACTTACCACCAGTGCCGAAATGTTAGAAACGGGTATCAAAGTTATCGACTTGGTTCAACCGGTCGTTCGGGGCGGAAAAGTCGGATTTTTCGGTGGGGCAGGTGTCGGCAAAACTGTTTTGATCGCTGAGCTTATTTACAACATCGCAACACAACACGGCGGTTATTCCGTGTTCTGTGGTGTCGGTGAGCGGACACGCGAAGGGAATCAGTTCTGGCTCGAACTTGATGAATACGGCGTAATTGATAAAACGGCTATGGTGTTCGGTCAGATGAACGAGCCACCGGGTGCGCGGCTTCGTGTCGGACTCGCAGGCCTCTCTATGGCCGAATATTTTCGCGATCAGCAAGGTCAAGATGTCCTTATCTTTATTGACAACGTCTTCCGTTTCACACTTGCAGGCGGTGAGGTATCAGCACTCCTCGGACGGATGCCTTCTGCTGTCGGATACCAACCGACACTCGCAACCGAAATGGGTGAATTGCAAGAACGAATCACCTCGACACAACACGGATCAATCACTTCATTCCAAGCGGTCTACGTCCCTGCTGATGACTATACCGATCCGGCTGTCGTCTCTGTTTTCGCACATCTTGATGCCGTGACACGACTCGAACGGAGCATCGCTCAGAAGGCAAGGTTCCCCGCAGTGGATCCGTTGACTTCGAGTTCGCGTATCTTATCAGCAGACATTATCGGTGATGAACATTATCAGACTGCCTTTAGGGTCAAGCAGGTGTTACAGGAATACGGTGACTTGCAAGACATTATCGCTATCCTCGGTGTAGATGAACTCTCAGATGACCAAAAGTTGGTTGTCAATAGGGCGCGAAAATTAGAGATGTTCTTGGTACAACCGATGTTTGTGGCGGAACGGTTCACCGGAACCCCCGGCAAATATGTGAAGATTGAGGATACCGTGCAAGGCTGCCAAGCGATTCTAAACGGTGATTGTGATGATCTGCCAGAACAGTCGCTACGCCTTATCGGCACTATTGACGAAGCATTTGAACAATCAAAAGACGCAGGCTTAGAAGCAGCGGACTAATAGTTATCAGTTATCGGTTTTCAGTTGTCTAAAAGAGGAACCTTCTCACTGATAACTGAAAACGCTACTTTTGACAACGAAAACAGAGTAGATATGTTAGACAGAAGTTTTCATCTCGAAATTCGGACACCGGAACAGTTGATCTATGAAGGGGACGTGACGAGCGTTCATGCACCCGGCGTGGAAGGCAATTTTCAGATTCTGGTAGGACACATCCCTTTTCTTACAGCCTTAGATGTAGGTGAGATTCGTATCCGTGAATCATCGGAGACCTCGCAATTAATGGCGACGAGCGGCGGGGTCTTTGAGGTGTTGCGGACGGGTGTCACTGTCTTGGTTGAAACTGCGGAGTGGGCATCCGAAATCGATGTCGAGCGTGCAGAAAGCGCACTCGCGCGTGCCCAAACACAACTCAAAGCAAACGCCCCCGATCTGAACCGCCCGCGCGCAGAAGCCGCACTCGCACGCGCACAAAACCGCATCAAAGTCGCGAGCAATTTGTAGATATTGACCTGCCGCACCTGTTTCCCATTTGGACGCGGCTGTCTTTAATATTACAACCCAAGTTGCTACTAACGGATTTTGAGCGTTTCAACACAGTTTTTCAGACACTTTCCCTACCCCAGAGGGGTGATATGTCTATAGAAAAAGGTATATTGACATCTTGCACTCCAGCGGAGTGCTATGTAAATTAGGTGGCAACTTGGGTTATTACAGGAGACTTAGTGAGTTTATAGAAGGCTGGCAAGTTGAGCGTGATGGGACACGCCACGGCATCATAGGGGTAAGAAAATGATTCGCAACGATAAAGAACTCAAAGCAAGTCAACAACGCATAGCGTATTTTCAAAACTTGCTCTTACAACTGCGAGTTAAGGCAACACCTGAAGAATTTTCGCTCATCTCAACTGGATATCGGACAGAGATTCTGAAAATGCAAGATGAAGTACTTGAATATCTAACTCGACATTCATGTGAACCAATACCGGTGAAAGTAACTTCTGCGGAGACATCAGATGCTCCAAATAACAGAAAACAATAATTTTTCAAGCATTTCTTAGACGTATTTGGATTCATTCGTCCAGACAGTGGGTGGCATCATGTCATTTGAAGTCCCAACCGGGCGCGAGAAGACGGATCTCCTTATCAGCCACAACCAGTGAAAGTACATCGTCGAAACCAAGATTTGGCGAGGCGATGCCCGGTATCAGGCAGGTAAAAAGCAACCCGCCGCGTATCTCAAACTGGAAAACCTGCAGGAGGGATACTATGTCGTCTTTGATCACCGGAAAGAACCGGAACCCCGCGTAGAAACCGACCACTTTGACAGCTTAACAATTCGGAGTTATGTCATCCCTGTCCTCCAAGAAGCCCCTTCGTATACGCTGATATAAACATCGTTCGTCGCGATCAATTTGTAATTACGATTTTTCCATTTTCTGGTAGGCACGTTTTGTAAGAGTACTGTTTTCTTTGTCTAAACCAGGATTTATAGGCTAAAAAAAGCATTGACTATTGAGGGGACTATGGTTAAAAGCACCCAGCTCAAAGTGCCTATTGCACTTGATAATAAAACAAGTTATACAAACCTCAGAACGCAGAAAAGGAAAAACACTATTTTTGCCCAGCGTGTCAAGAAAAGGTTATCCTCAGAAAGGGGAAAATAAAAACTGCTCATTTCGCGCACAAAGCGAGTGAGACATGCAATCAAGAGACAATCCTCCACAAAACTGCCAAGCAACTTGTTGTTCAGTCCATTTCTGATTGGAAATTGGGGAAAAGCGATGTGCCACGTCTCAAAAGAAATTGTGAGGTCTGCCGAGACCCTATAGAGCAACTGCTCCCGGATAAAGTTGAGTTTGCAATACCGGAATATAGGATGGATAAAGAATTTATTGTAGATGTGGCACTGATGGTTGAAAACGCACCGGCTGCTGCAGTAGAAATCCGTGTCTCGCACGCTGTTGATGAAAGAAAAGCAAAATCACTCTCAATACCTTTTATTGAATTAGATGGGCACAAGGTCATCGAAAATCCAATTGTCTTTTTATCCTTACGAGATACCTTTCGTTGGTCTTGTCAGACATGCAAGACCGCTAAAAGATATTTCTATACCGAGATAAAAAAGATTGCCAAACAAACAAAAGTTTTACTCCCCACCAATGAATACTACCGATATGGGGGGCATCAGTGTAACACGTGTAAACGCGACATCATCGTTTTTGCCTGGCCTAATAAAGGTAAACCGAAGGTAGAACCGATCCCACGGACAATTCAATTCTGTCGATATCCACCTTTCCATAACAAATATTGGTTTAACACATGTCCATACTGCAAGGCAAGTCAAAGCAAAAGAGATATATCCGTGTACGGTCCGTTTCTGACCCTTTCATGGTTGTCAAACGCAAACGCTGAAAAAGAGGCGCGAAACACATATCACAAAGACATGCAACAAATTGCAAGCTTATGGTACAGAGAAACACGCCAAAGATAATGCGCGCATTTTCAGAAAATTCACACTTAGACCCCTTACACCGTCAGTGCCACCGCATCCTGCTTTACAATTTTCTTGATGTGACCATACGCCGCAGATTCCACCAATTCTAATGTCTCTGAGGACAATTGATCCAGAATAGGTTGTGGAAAGCTATGCCTGCCGGAATTCTGCAAGAATCTCTTGAAAAGAAAGACCGTTTCTGTTTTAAAAGCTTGAAGTGTGAGTGGCTTGTTTTGTTTAAAGTTGCAGCCACTGACGCACCGCGTCTTCGACCTCTGATAACTGATCAGGTTAGAGATTTCCCAATTTTCTCAGGAATTTCGCTTCTGAGACTGTGACCAGACTTTGTGTATCGAAAACACCAGTATCCAGAAATCTTGTTTTTATAGGGATTTCAAATCTCGAACCACGCGTGTTTGTTGTATGTGTTACAACGGTGACAAGTGCGCGATCTTGGACGAGCGCGGGTATGCTGATGACGAGGCAGGGTCTAACTTTAGCTACCATTCCGAGATCAACTAACCGGACTTCCCCTCGATTTTGTCTCGGCATCTTCCGCCTCCGTCTTGTCATGTTCAACAAATAGTGCGTCAGCAATTTCCGTGAGTGCTTCATCTGTCAAAGGTGGGATATCCAGCAGAGCCACTTGCTTTATGATTTCAGAAGCGATCACGTGTTTTTCAATCTCAGGAAGTTGGTTGAACGCTTCCAGTATATTTTGTTGGGTTGCCTGCATCTGAGACCTCCATATAGCAAGAAAGTAAAGTTTATGTAATTCGGTTCATAAGTACCGCCCTCAATTTGTAATGTGGACAAAAATATCAATCATCAATATATGATAACCTATCCAGTGGGGAATATCAAACAAATATCCCGAGTATTCTTCCGAGGATTCGCCATTTAGCCATACACTGTTAGTGTAATTACGCCCTGCTTCATGATCTTCCTGATATGTCTATTTTTATGTTTCAGCGGAAGTACGCTTAACGTCGTCTACGAGATGTCAGTGATTTCTACTAAGGGTTTATCTGCTTATGAGACGCGCTTTACAAAAAACGCATTTTTTTTCCAAAGGTGCAACTTTTTGACCCCCAATTTTCGTCTTTAATCACAGAAGACAGATTTCTTGTGGAGGTGCCCGATGCAATATAGCGATGATAAGTTGGTTCAACTCACCCTGGAAGGCGATCACCATGCGTTTGCGGCTTTGTTAGAGAAGTATCAATCGCAGATTCACGCGCTGGCATGGCGAAAAATCGGCGATTTTCACATAGCAGAAGATATTACGCAGGAGGTCTTCCTTACGGCGTATCAGAAGCTCGCCACATTGACACACCCGGACCGATTCGCAAAATGGCTCTATGTTATTGCCAACAACCTCTGCGTCACATGGCTCCGAAAAGAAGCCACTCAACCGCAACAGCAGTCGCTAACATTAACGAATCCCGAAGAACTCGCAGAATTGTGTTATTCTGAGTATATAGCACAACAGCAGAAGGAAACGGGAAAAGAATCGGACCGCGCCTTGATTCAAAAGCTCCTTGATAAACTCCGAGAAACTGACCGGACGGTGATCCGCCTTTACTATCTTGCTGAAATGACTTGTGAGGAGATCAGCAAGTTTTTGGGCGTATCTCAGAACACAATTAAGAGTCGTCTGAGCCGGGCGCGGAAACGATTAAAAAAGCAGGCTGAAGCGATTGAACAAACGCTTTGTAGCTTCCGATTGTCTTTTAATTTCATGGAGGTATTATTGGTGGACTTGGTATTCCCAATTTTGGGAATGCAGCTAAATCCAGTCAAATCGCGCAGTTTCTATTTATCCAAATACCACCTATAGCAGATTTTCGTATTTAGAGAGGAAAAAAATGATTCAAAAGATCGAGGAACAAGATGGCTACATGTTACTCTATTTCGGAAAACCACCGGCGGACGTAGGGAAAATTGAGTTTGTCAATTGTCTCGCGCATCAACATAACCAGATACTTTTCTGCAAATGGCGTGATAACAACATTTGGACGCTACCGGGGGGGCGCGCCGAACCCGGGGAAACGCCTGAAGAAACTGCACATCGAGAACTTCTGGAGGAGACCGGTGCAACGCTGAAAAATCTTGAGGTGCTGTGTTATATTCACTGCTTCATGTTCGATCACGAATACTGGGGAATCGCTTATTTGGGGGAAATAGAAGCATTAGGTAACCCACTCGACCTTGAAGAAGTTAGTGAAGCGAGTTTGTTCTCACACTTTCCAGAGAATCTGACTAATCCAGGACCCTTCGGAAATCAAAGCAAAGCATTGTATCTCGCCGCAATGCATAAACTCTCAGAAACAAAAGATTAGGGGTAGAGGGGTTAACGGGTTTTCTGATGAATTTTCGTCGGTGTGGGTTAAACGATTAGGAAGCAGATTTGGTTTAATTCGCAAAACAACTAAACACATTACAGACAAATACCTTAAAAGAACGAGGGGACAATGGAAAAAATTGGACGTGTGCAATGGTCATGCACACTCATTTGGATACCGATACTGCTTCTGGTTACACCACTTTTCGCAAATACACAACAAAATACAAGACGCTCCATTCAGGCAACTTGGGTGGAGAACCCACCCGTTATTGATGGGGATTTAACAGACTCGGTCTGGCAACACGCCGACATCGCGACCGATTTCTTCCGAGCAAAGGAGGGAGAGATACATCCGGCTGAATTAGACACCGAAGTTCGGGTGCTGTACGATGAGAACATGCTTTATATTGGTGTGCGTTGTGAGGAGCCGGACATGAAAAGTCTCCGAGAAACAAAAACGCGTCGGGATTCAGCAGTCTGGCAGAACGACTGTATTGAAGTGATGCTCGATACCTATCACGATCAGCGCAACTGCTATATTTTTGCGATCAACACACTCGGCACACAAACGGATGAGAGGGTCGGCAATGAGAGTGCTTTCGACATGAGTTGGGACGCGAAGTGGGAGGCGAAAGTCAAGAAACACGCCAATCATTGGACAGCGGAATTTGCGATCCCGTTTCGTGAGGTCCGTTTTAATCGGGCGGATACCACCTGGGGCATCAACTTTTGGCGGGTGCGTCCGATAAATGGTCAATCTCATTCATGGGCAGAGACGGCTTTTTTCTCACGCGTATCGGAGTATGGCGATTTAACCGGACTGAATTTGGAAAGCGTTAAAACAGAGCAGAAACTTGGGGTGCTTCCCTACGGCACCTATCGCGCGCTCGTGGATCGTCCCAATGACCTCGATGGTGGGTTAGACTTGATCCTTCCGATTTCAACGCATCTCACCTCGAATGTGACGCTGAATCCCGATTTTTCACAATTGGAAAGCGATCCGACGCAAATTAATATCTCAAGCGACCGGGAGTTATTCCTTCCAGAACGCCGTCCGTTTTTCAGGGAGGGTGCTGAGTTGTTTGAGTTGCCGCTGGATCTGTTCTATACGCGGCGCGTCCAAGAGATTGATGTCGGTGCGAAAACGACAGGTAGAATCGGCGGTTCTAATTTCGCGGTCATCAATGCCTACGGCAAAATGATTGATCGCTATGATGGGGATAAGAAAAAACAGGTGAATCTCTTAGCCGGACGGATTAATCACGACATCGGTGAACGGACTGTCATCGGCGCGATGGGAATACACAAACACCAAGCCGATCGAGATGTCGCACTCCTATCGCTGAATGGGCGATTTGGATTGCACCGAGACCTGACAGCAGCCTCGCAGTATGCCATTGATTTGATTGACGGCGAGATGCATTGGGCATACCACACCGCGATGGAATGGATTCGCGAAGGTTGGCTTGGTGAGGTTCAACTTGAGGAGATTCAGGACGGCTTTCGTCCAAACGAGATGGGGCTTGAGGACGAGGCGTTCCGTCGGGCACGTGCCCATCTTCGTTACAGACATGAGTTTCCAGCGTCGCATTTCGTGGAATCTTTTTGGGTGGATACGCGTCATTCCCATCAAACCAACGCGCAAGGATTGCTGCGGGAATGGCTGAGCGAGTCGCGTTTCTACATCGACGTCGGGCGGTTTAACTTCTTCACTTCCGGTGGATTCGGACGGCTTCGAGAGGTCGGTCAACTTTTCCATACCAAGTTCATCAGAGCAGATATTGATTATCAGGCACCGTGGGGACAGTTATCGGTTCTCAATCGTTTCGGCACCCGTCGCGATGAATTCAATCGGTTCACCAGTTTTTCCGGGGGTATTAACCTTTTCGGCAAGTTCACGATTGATCTGGATCTTGAGAATTTCTTTTGGCGTGCATATCGAAATACGCTCATTTTCCGGCTCCGCAGCAATTACCAATTTACGAAAAAAATCGGTTGGCGAATTTACGTTGAACGCGTAGATGAGCGGATGGTAGATGAGGTCACCTACAACCTCAATTCGATCTTCGACTATGAATTTACGCCGGAGAGTCATCTCTTTTTTGTGGTTGTGGATAGTCTACCGGGGGATCGTGCTGTGTTTGCAAAATTGGCATACCTTTTTGAGCCGAGTCTTCCGGGTTTCGCTCAGTTTAATTGAAGGAGACTCAGGCTTCGAGAGGTTGTCTTTTTGTAACGAGTGTGTTAGAATTAGAAAAGTCCGACACAAAAAACGAAACCTCTAATCTGTTCACGGTGAGGGACCAGTGGCAGCCAGTCCCATCTTTTTCCAAAATTGACTTTGGACAGCTCTAAAACCTAATAGCCAAGTGTCCTCCTACATCGTAAGGTTACCAGTATGAAGGAAACGATCATAGATGGATGCCCCGTTATCACGCATAGAGAAAAGTCTTTCGAGTTCACTCAAACACGAGATTCGGCTTGCAAAATGCACGAAGTTCAAGAAGAACCGTATCTTTCGATGCTGGGTTGCGGACGGACCAAATTGCTTGCCAGAAGTCTTTCTCGTCAAGATGGCAAGACACACTGAACGTGAACCCTATAATCCTAAATCGGATCGCGTTGGGAGTCCGGCTTGGAAGTTTTTCAATGAATGGGCTGCACTTCAATTCTTGAATGAAATTGATGGGACCCGGACACTGGGACCCCAATTTATCGCTGGCGATGCTGTTGAAGGACTAATCGCATTTGAATACGTGCCGAAAGCGCGCTCATTTAGGGATATATTACGCGATTCTAATGAGAACGAGCGAAGTTGTGCACTACTTGCTCATGCTCAGACAATTGGACGTATGCACGGAGCTACCTATGGTAGGAAAAACGAATGGCTCCGTCTACGGACGAGTCTCGGCACATTCCACCAAGCAGACCCAGACACATTTAATGGAATACTCCGATCTTTTCGCAGACTCGCGACATTGGTTGAGTGCCCCGTATCTGTTGCTGTTGAGACCGAGTTATCTGAATTAAAGGAGACGCTTTCGGAGGGCGAACCCTTTTCTGCTCTCAGACATGTGGATATTGCTCCACAGAACTATCTATTGCTCAATGACGGTGTAAAACTTGTTGACTTTGAGTACAGCGATTATGGGCATTTTCTCCTTGACGCGCCTCTCGGCCCCTATCCTTTTTCAGTGCGCTGGGAATGCGATGAAGTTCTGACGAGAGAGATTGAAAGTGTTTATCGAGCAGAACTATCCACTAATTTCCGCGGAGCACTTGACGACGCTATCTATTACAAAGGGGTCCTGGCAGCTTGGATATATTGGCTACTACGCCTTGGACCAATTCCTAATGCGCGTGGGAATATGATAAAAGGAATTGATGCACTCACACGTCGATGTAAAGCAGTCGCACGCCTGAGCCGCGAGATCGATTACCTGCCACGGATAGGCGGTATGTTGGAGCAAGTGGCAATCGTTCGCGAGAACCAATGATGAAACAAAAATACTATTACCACGAACATCTCGCAGATTATGCTGAACTCAAGGCAGAGGGATTCATGTCAAGAGGAGAACTTTACGGGAATCCCGATGATTTCAGTGACTTCTCTTCCAAATCCTTCTTAATAGAAACCTTGCCACGTTTAGACCTTAAGCCAGATGCCCAAGTGCTTGAACTCGGATGTGGGACAGGTCCTGTCGCATGCTTTTTAGCGCAATTAGGTTACCGAGTCCATGGAATAGACATCATTCCTGATGCCATTGACAAAGCGAAAGCGGTTGCTGCCGAGCAGTGTTTAGACATCCAATATGAGGTATTAGATGTCTGCCAATTGCCACAGGAAGGCGAGGCATACCATCTCATTGTTGACAGTTTCTGCTCACAAAGCATGGTTACCGATCCAGATAGGGATGCGATGTTTTCAAGAGTCAAGTCTCGACTCGCCAAGAATGGCTACTTTCTGATGAGCTGTTGCGTTTTTGAACCTGATCGAGAAGATACCAAAATACAGATTGTTGATAGCACAACAGGGAAAGTTTACACCCGCTTTGACCAAGATGCACTCTGGGATAGCGACACCGAAACGTGCTACAGTCTATTTCAGCCAGATCCTTTCAGACCCAGTGTCGGACCCGAAGACTATGAAGGAACGATTTGTGTCAATGGCACTTGGTACATTCATCAGCGGTGTTACCGAACCCCTAAAAATTTGCGGTTAGAACTGGAGCGTCATGGGTTCACAGTTCTCGAACAGAACGGCGAGGTAACTGAGAACGCTATCTGTGTCCATCAATAGGAGTTAGGAATGGCTGTAAAAGCAGTTATCTTCGATTTATTTAACACACTCGTCTCAGAATTTGACCTCAACCGCCCTTCACACACGGAAGTCGCGCAGACTTTGCAGTTGTCGGTGAAGGAATTCCAGCAGGAATACCAAAATCTTCGGTTAGCTCGACTTACCGGACAATTCTCAGATTATACGGCGATTTTGCGTCATATCGTTCAGAAACTTGGAGGTAAATCCACCGAGGAGACAATTAAAACACTCGCTGAACGCCGCTATTCCGCGGGTGCGACACATTTGCGTCGCATAGATCCCAAAATCCTTGATATGCTTAATGAAGTCACTGCTTCAGGTATTAGGTTCGGTCTTATCAGTAATACCGAGGGTTCTCCCGTGTTGGATTGGGAAAATAGTCCTTTGGCACGCTTTTTTCAGGTGACGGTATTTTCCAATCTGGTCGGAATGGTCAAACCCGATCCTGACATCTATCAACACACATGTAAGAATTTAGGTGTTGCCCCTTCAGACTGCATATTCATAGGCGACGGCAATAGTGACGAACTTCGAGGCGCAGCGCAGATTGGGATGTCCCCGTTTTGTGCGGCGTGGTTTCTCCATCAGCACACAGACCTGCTTGGAGAGGATATCGTGATGCGTCGAGCAGCAGGCTATCCAGTGTTGTATCATCCATCAGAGGTGGCTGATCGGGTGCGAGATATTTGTGCCGCCTGTTAACGATTAAAAAACTCACACATCATAGCGCGTGAACGCCAGAAACGCCCCCATAAAGAAAACCAAGTTGGATAGAAACAGCAGTAGAATGTCCAAACTAACTTCGGTGAATGCGGTGGAAAAACTGGATGCGGTGTCGTCGAATTTGGGAATCTTATCCACGCTGATTTCCATCTCCCGCAGTTGCTGCCGTTCTGCATCCTCAAGAAAGAGGTTGGGATTGAACGGGTATTCCTCATAGGTAAACTGCAGGAGACTGCGCCGATATTCGATAGCCTTCTTGAAAAACTTCTCGTAATGTTTGATGCCAGTCCCGACCAACGCCTCACAGCCAATTTGATAGATCGCCGTTGGTGAGATACGGGATATGTTCTGTGCCAGTTTCACTTGGTGCAATTGTTGTTGGCGATATTCATTGTAGATCGCTTGCTGGGCATCACCGATTTTGGCAGCGCGGGTCAGCGGTTCGCCCGGCGACCAGTGTGCGCTAAATCTATCCCTGCCGTATCGATTGAGGATCTCGTGCGTCGCATCGTTTGCCTGTCTGGCTACCGTTTTCTCATCAGGGAGTTCCACCAACCGACTTGCGAGCAATCCACCTGTCCGCGGGATAAATACCACGAAACATACCCATACCAGAAGGAGTAGGACGAGGCTGACCGGTGCGGTTCTCGTGAGGCAGGAGATGAACATGCCAAGTGTCGTAAACACAGAAATATAGAGGACTGAAAACACAACGACCCCACCAATCTGTAGCCAATAGGTCGGTTCAAAAGGTAGAACGCCGAGAAGCAAGATAATAAGCACGTTCATGCAAATCCCGATGATTAAAGGGATCGCGAGGCTGATGATTGTGCCGATGTACTTCCCGAAAAGCAGGGTTACGCGAGGGAGTGAATTAGAGAGACAGAGGCGAAGTGTGCCTGTTTCCGCCTCGCCGGAGATGCTATCATAAGTCATCGCGAACGCTGCGAAACTCAGGATAACGCCGACGGTGAACACCCAATCCAATGCGTCAAACCGCTGGAGTGTGTAGTTTCTGCGTAGGATCGTTTGGGGACCGATAAGGTCAAACGCATCCACAGCAAAGGCGTTCGGTAGGTCTTTTTCGTGCCCTTCAGCGATGAATCCTAATGGGCTCGGCGCACGATATATCAGCAAATAGCGACTGACCACACTGTGCAAGCCTCTCTCCGCCTTATCTTCCAGAAGTCGCAAGTTTTCGCTGACATTTTCACTGTAATCTGCGACCTGTTGCCGATAATCGCGGATATACAGCACGCTTCCGGTCAACATTAAGACGATGACCAGAAGCAACGTCAGGGCGAAACGGAAACTCTGTAGGTGATCTAACAGTTCTCGCCAGATAATTTCACGTAGCATCTCTTCACCTCACCTCGCTTTTCAAGAACATTGCGCCGGTGATCAGAAACAGCAGAATGTTGAGAAAAATCAGGTAGACTAAATCCGGGAAGGCACCTCCGAGCGCGACATCTCCCCACGCGGTTCCACTGCTAAAGACAGGCATGCCGCTTAAGTCAAGCCGTTCCACGTCATCCCAACTTTTTGGTGTGACGTTTTCAAAAAACGTTTCTTCGTCTGATTCCGTGAGTCCCGCTTGTGGGGGCATATCGTTGAGATTGGCAGACGTGAACCAGCTGATACTTGAGAAAGCTCCTTGTTCCTGCATGTATGCCATCAGTGTCTCTCGGTAATCTTGTGCTTGCTGGATGAACCGCTCATGCCGCCGCAAATCCGTGCCGGACAGCCCCGCAGAGATATTGTAGTAGACCCATGCCGGCGAAAGTCTGGACAGGTTTTCAGCCAGAACGGTCTGTCTTTTCAGCGAACGGTAGTAGGCCTGATGGAGATTTCCGATCTGCTCTGCGTATTCAATGCGCTGTGGAATGTAAAATCCGGCACCGTCGAGATACCAGAGCATCGCTTCTCTGGATCCTGTTAGCACATGGAATGCAAATGGTTGACTGCCACTGATCACACTGCGTTCTGATGTAAAGTAGGAGCTGCTTCGATGCTTCGCGCCATAATCTCTGATTTTCTCCTTAAACGCTGCCCTGAGTGCCGCGCTTTCTATGTTAACCACGGATTTGGAGGGTATCGGTCGAACCTGCTTTGCGATATACACAGCACCGTTTGGGATGATGAACACAATTACGATCCAGAGGAATAGCAACCAGACGAGTGCTCTCGCTGACCGCTGGGTGATCGCTGAAACCAGCATTGAAAGCAGGAAAAAGACGGAGAGATATAACGCCAAAGCCGCGAAGAGTCCGGCGAACCGACCCCATTCAGTGGTGTGGAATTCTATCATCGGGTTTACGTTTATCAGTATCGCCGCGGCTATCCAACCGATCGCAAGTGGCACGAGAAGACTCGCCATCCCGCCGATGTATTTCCCAATCAGGATATGGTATTTCGAGACCGGGTTTGATGCGACAAGTGCAAGTGTTCCCCTTTCACGCTCACCGCAGATAACATCGTAAGCGATCGAAATCACGAACAGGCTGAACGCAATCTGCACCATGAGCACCGCGTCAACGGCGGAAAAAATGTTCAACAGCGGATTGCCACCACCGAGTATTTTCGCTTCCGTTGGGACATCTTCGTAGGAAACCTTTACCGTGCTTCCCAGCTGCCGCTCCATTCCTAAGCAGATAACGCTTAAAGGTTCAGGCGGTTTTGCGATGTCCAGCCTCAGGTATGAATACACCTTCACTGCCTCAAGCGCGTTTCGGTGTTCTGTTTCTGCGGCATTATGGACGCTGAGTCGCTTCTCGTAGTCCTCCATCAGTACGTGTGTGCTGGCGACGAAAAGCGCGAGGCAGACAATTAACCCGATGAATAGACGGAGGGAGAGGATGTTCTCTGTGAACTCCCTTTTGGCGATTACCCAGATGGGGAACATCTAAAAACCTCCATTTGGTGAAGGGAAAAGCAAACGGTTTAGTCTTGGAATTGTGCCTTCACTGCTTCCGCGACAAGCATTTCTAAATTTTCCCTGCTCGCTTCGTGTGTAATTAGCTTGCCTTCTCTATCAATGAGCCACAGTTCAGGAACACCAGCGATATCATATTGTTGTGAAAGTGAATACGCTGCCGCGTCGCAAATTTGTCGCCACTGAATGTCATTTGCTTTAATGTAGTTACGCAGCATAGTATAATTACGCAGTATCGCTTCTTCAGTATCAAGGCAGACTCCAATAATATCGAATCCCGCACCTTTATAGGTATCGTAAACTTTCTTAATATCTGACGTTTCCGCGGTGCCAAAATCGTTCCAGACCTTCCAAAAGTGAAGCAAGACGACTTTCCCATAATAATCCCGAAGCGAAATCGGATTCCCATCAAGGGCGATCACAGAAAAGTCAGGGACAGGTTTTCCAACCCATTCGTATCCCGGATTAGACTTGCGCTCATACGCTTCAGCGAGCGCAGTATTGCCTAACCTCTGATGAATGTCGGCAAGTTTATAGAAGATGAATTTATTGTCTGGATACTGCTGCTCCGCTACCTGAAAAAACGCAAGCAGATCCTCGTATCGCTCCACCGTCTTGAGTAGGTCGAACAGCACCTGATACCCCTGAAAGTCTTGTATCATTCCCGACTTGAGACGTTCAATAAGGGCAGCCGCTGATTGTTCGTTGCCTAATAGGGTGTGGAGTCTGACAAGCTGCGGGTAGAGATCAAAGAAACGCTTACTATCAGGATAACGCTCATCATCAGGGTGTCGCGCAAGTATTTCTTCAATAGCAGTGAGAGCCGCTGCGTGGCTACCGTACATATCTTCCGGCGTGTGTTCCCAAATCGTGGAAGACCTGTAAATCTGAGAAGAAAAGTTTAAGTTCAAAGCGTCAAAGTCTTCATTCACGTGATGTTGACAACGGACAAGTGGTATGACATCACCGAATACCAAACGTTGTTCATTTTTCTTATCTCGATATTCCGGAGCAAGCTGATACCCGTAACTTACGGGCATTCTCGGATCTATGTCCCGGAGAAAACCTATCCTTCCAATTATCTTGCTGATTGCAACCAAATCTGTGTTCGGAAGAAAACCTGCCTTCCCATCTTCGCCATCCGCGGGACAGATGAAGACCGATGCATCTGGCAAATATTTCGGATGAAGATCTGAGAGCCATTCAGGAAAATCTTTGCGTTCCTGCCGGTAGGTCTGAATTGCCTTACCAATAGCGATCAAATTTTGTGTGCAAAGTTCTATGTGCCTCTCGTGCATCTCGGAATTCTCTCCTGCAGTAGAGGTCAAAAATGTTTCAGATTCCTGTAAACGCTTTCGCGCCCGATGCAGACGGGTGTTAATCGTGCTTACAGAGATGCCTAAAAATCTGCTAATCTCTTTGACCTTCATTTCGCCGAGATAGTAGAGCGTCACGACCGTGCGTTCACTCTCTGGCAGTTTTGCCAAAAGTTTTTTGACGATCTCACGGCGACGCTCGGAGATCTCTATTCTCCGTTGTTCCGATAGGTAACGTGTGTAAGCGGATTTCTCGATTTCTGCTATTGGTGTGTCTTCTATTGATTGTACCGTAAGTTTCTTCTTTCGCATCCAATCGATGCAAAGCCGGTTTGCGATAACATACAACCATTGAGTAAATTGATGAGGATCCTTGAGTGTCGGAAGTTTTTTGTAAACTTGTAGGAAGGTGTCCTGCGTAATTTCTTCGGCGTGATGAAAGTCACCGATTTTCCGCCACACGAACGCGTGAACGCTCTTTTGGTATTTTTGGACTAAGACACTGAATGCCTCGTCGTCGCCGGACAAAATATTGTAAATGAGTTGAACATCGTCTTCTTTTTCCACGAGGATCCCCCAATGAATAGATTCCGTTGTGTTTACACCTGACAAATGACTGCCTCAAATACGGAATCTGATAAGTTAAACATCGCGGTACGGTTTATACCTCTATATGTTAAAGACGAATTCATTTACAGAAATCTTACATAATTTGAAGAAAATGGAAAAGATATGGATTTTTTAGCCGTTGTTGTGCGCGTATCGGGTTTCGTAGGGACGATACGTCAAAGTTTGGAGCATCGCATCCACAACGGATGTCTCTGAAAGGTGTTTAACGGGCAATCCGGGGCGTTATGAAAATAAATAATAACTGTCTCTATACAATACCTTCGCCAATTTATTCCGGTGTGAGTTGGTGAACAGCCCGATTGAACCGAGACATTCACCGATGTTTCGCAAATTCACCTCTTACACCGTCAGCGTAACCGCATCCTGCTTTGCAATTTCCTTGATATGACCATACGCCGCAGATTCCACCAATTCCAATGTCTCAGGCGATAACCGGTCCAGAATAGGTTGCGGGAAGCTATGCGTACCAGAGTATTGCGGGAAATACCGCAGGACGAGGAACCGTCGATCTCGGTCTTTTGGCTTCCAACGTAGCACACCGTGCGTTAGCAGCTCCGAAATAATTACAATATCGCCCGCCTTCGGTGTAATATTGACAAAAACAGGATCTTCAAGCGGATCAATCCCGTCTTCCTCATTAAGTGTCAGCAGCTCCTTTGGTCGAGCGAATTCGCTTTTATGCGATCCCGGGATTACGATGAGTCCGCCATCACCCGGATAGACATCTGTGAAATACGGAAAACAGACGAAGTTATCGCAGTAGATGCGTCCGTTGTCAACCTCGTAACGTGTGCTATACCATCCATAGTCATCGCGTGCACAGTGCAGTCCGCCCGGATTCACACTTGCGCGTTCACCAACCTCCCACAAATCGTGTTTATCATGCTTCAAGGAACCTCTGCCGAACCGTGGTTGATTGTCTGTCAGCTCTTTGATAATTGGCCACAGTGCCGTATGCATCGTTAAACATTCAAGCGATTTGTCGAAAGCAAATCCGTGTTGATGGAGTCCTTTCTGCTCAAAGCCTGGTGGCAATTCATCAGGCGGTGTCGTTATGTATCTATCGACGGCTTCAGCGGCTTCTGCTAATGCATCGCCAGTGATGACGTTTTCTAAGTGGAGATATCCTGTTACATCGAACAGGTAACGTTGTTTCGGTGTCATATTTTTAATTTTCCTTGCGGTTCGGTTAGGTGGATTGGGATTCTCACGTTCCTCTCCGTAAATCTGAAGAAACACCCAAGCAAAAACCATTCCACTTCGTTTCAAGCTACGCGCTATTGTTTCAAGCTACGCGCTATTTTAACTGACGAAGTCGCGGGCCGAGATCACCCTACAATGATTGCTAATTGCTACGCATAATACCATCCCGTAACTTTTGAAAATGGCATCCGGGCAGGTTACGGCACGGCAAGCCAATCTGTTAACATCTGTTCCGGATGTATTTCTGGGTTAAAAACAAGGAGTTCTTCATTGCTTGCGGCTCTCAGTAACCCTTGATCAGACGCAACGAGAACAAGCTCGTCACTAGTGTCACGGCATGCTGCTGCAATATCCAACGCGGAACGTAATACAATTGCATCAACGCTATTGAGTGAATGGATTTCAATCAAATCCATTGAACGCCAAATCAGCGAATTCGGAACAGGGATGGTTCTGAAACCTGACTGATTATCAATCACCTCATAATCAAGATTAATGCCAGCTTGACGAAAATCATCATTCGTGAGGCGGTTATCGTTTCTTTTTCGCACAAGCACCCAGATAACTTCAACTGCACCGAGAATGAGACACATTAAGCGGTCATGAGGCACATTAGCGAAAAGGAAATTGACTTTATCACTGCCAAGTTCCTGTGTATATCGTTTTACAAAAGCACTGGCATCAAAATAAAAATAGTACACCGTTATTTCTCGCGTTCTTCGATAATTGCGCGACTAAACTCGTTCCCTTCCGGCTGGATGCCGTTACGGACCATCCGTGCTTGGAGCTCTTCAGCAGGAATCGGTTCCCCGGAAATTCCCATCCGCTCAAGGATTTTCCGAGCAACTTCTGCATCCTGCTTGTTGTTTCCCATAGAATGTGCCTTTAGTTGTGCATCTTTTTTCCAGTCGGCATCG
>JAPOZO010000014.1 GCA_026706025.1 Candidatus Poribacteria bacterium | reverse complement strand
CAGGGTTATTCCCATGCGGTACAACGACGGTCGTCTTGACACCAAACTGTGCTGATGCGTAAGCGATAGACTGTCCATGATTTCCACGCGTCGCTGTAATTACGCCCTTTTCGCGTTGGGTTTGTGGCAGATGGTGCATGAAATTCAGACCACCGCGTACTTTAAAGCTGCCTGTAGGGTTATGGTTTTCGTGTTTGATGTATGCTTGAAATCCGAGTCGCTCGGACAATTCTGGGTAGTGAGTTAGTGGTGTAGATTTTAAATACAGCGCCACGACCTGTCTCGCGGCAATGATGTCTTGAAATTTAATAGTTCCCATTTTATTCCTTTATTTACCAGGTGTCCGCCACGGTATAGCAGTTCTGACAACCAGAAACAGACAACTGAATATTTTAAATTGTATCTTGCAAACGCAAAAAATCCATGCTAATATGATAACATATCTCAACGGACATATCCAAAATTAATCGTATAGAAAGGGAAATCTATGGCACAAGAATGGCATTCCACACAATTAGAAATTGACGAAACCCAAGACCTCATTGAAACCTGCTATGAGAACGGATGGACGGATGGACTCCCCGTCGTTCCACCGACCCCTGAACGCGTTGAACGCATGCTCAGCGGAACAGACCGGGACCCAGACGAACTTATCGCTGCCGTCCCGCCGAAATGGGGCAGAGCCACAGTCGAAAAGGTCGCAATTAACGCTGTCATGGCAGGATGTAAACCAGCATACCTACCGCTTATCCTCACCGCTGTTGAGGCGATGATTTCCGAGCAGTTCAACCTCCACGGTGTCCAAGTTACAACATCCCACGTCGGACCGATGCTCGTTGTGAACGGCCCCATCCGAAAGCAGTTAGAAGTCAACGATGGGTTCAACCTCTTCGGTCAAGGGTGGCGGGCAAACGCAACCATCGGGCGCGCGTTACGTCTCATTTGTACAAATATCGGAGGCGCGTTGCCCGGTGAACTCGATCGTGCAGCGTTTGGACATGCAGGAAAATACACGTGCTGCATCGCTGAAAAAGAGGAGGCAAGTCCTTGGAGTGCTATGCATGTTGACCGTGGATTCCGAGCCGACGATAGTACTGTCACGGTTTTCGCCGCCGCGGGTCCGCAAACCGTCAACGACCACGGAAGTAATACCGCTGAAGGTATCCTCAATACGATCTCCGAGAACATCGCTGCCCCCGGCAACAGCAGCGGCGAAACGCTTCTCGTCATCGGTGTTGAACACGCAAAGACAATTTCCGAGGACGGCTTCAGCAAAGCTGACATCCGTCGCTATATCGCCGACACGACCCAACGATACTCGGAAGAAGAGCTGCTAATCATGGTGGCCGGTGGACCGGCAGGTCGGTGGAGTATCGTTGTTCCGGGTTGGGGTTCACCGAGTTCACGTGCCGTTACGTTGACGGTATAGATACCGGAAAAATCGGAATCGAAACTCCAAAATTCAGAGGGAATTTTTCGCTGAAAATATTTTTGCAAATCGGCAAAAAATGTGGTATCCTTTTTAAGGTAAGAGAATAAGAAACTGAAATCTGTTTTTTAACGTTATACTAAAGGAATAGATGCGATGGACGCGAGAACGCTGTCTTTACCCATTAGCACATTGGACTACAAACAACCTGCTGCCGTACCCATTGGATCCCCTGTCTCTATCGTCATTGATATGATGCAGGAGAGTGGACGCGGGTGTGTTCTCGTCGTTGATGAGGATGAACAATTGGTCGGAATCATCACCGAACGGGACTTGCTGCAACATGTGAGCGGGCAGCGCGCCGCACCTACGGAATTTAAGGTTGAACAGGTAATGACACCAGAACCAGAAACCCTTCGCGCCAGTGATCCGATTGCCTTCGCGCTAAATCTGATGCACCTCGGGCATTTCCGGCACTTACCGCTTTGCGTTTGGGATGATCAAGGCGAAGCATATCCCATCGGCATAATTTCGACCCGTGATATTCTCGAACATATCGCTATATTTATAGAACATCAGGATTAGGAGGCGTAACCGTGCTATATGACTTGGCAATTGATGAAGAATTAGAGCAAATGGATGAAGACGCTGCGTTAAAAGCATGGAGTACGCAAGAAATTCAGATTTCGCTAAAAGATCTGATGCGTCCTATTATCACTATTGACATCAACAGTAGCACAAACGAGGCAATTGATCTGCTCCTAACAAACAAGATTGGTGCAGCACCGGTCATCGAAAACGGCACGCTCCGCGGGATTTTTAGCGAGCGAGACGTGCTCAACAAAATTCTTAACAAGCAGGTTGGAGATCTGGATGTCATTAATGTTGAAGAATTCATGATAGCAGATCCAGAGACAGCGCAACCGGAAGATTCCCTAAACACGGCTATTCTCTATATGGCGCGAGGTGGCTACCGACATGTCCCGATTGTCGATACTGAGAATCGTCCCGTCGGCATGGTGTCCATTCGTGATGTAATCTCCTATCTTATAGAGGAATTTCCGCAAGAAGTTTTAACGCTACCTCCGAGGCCCGTCCGCGATGCCTTCAAAGCCCGTGAGGGGGCGTAAATGTTTTAGAACCTCACATCCTATAGGCGCGCCGCCTAAGCGCGCACATATCACAGAAAAAAGGAAACAATTGTGATGCGCAAGCCAGTAGAGCAAATCGAGGAAGCGACAATCCTATTTGCTGGCGACTCCGGCGATGGGTCGCAGACCATTGGCACACAAATGACAGAGACCACCGCCCTCATTGGTAACGATGTCGCCACGCTACCCGACTATCCCGCCGAGATTCGTGCACCCGCCGGATCGTTAGCAGGTGTGTCCGGGTTCCAACTCCACTTCTCAAGCGAACAAATCCACACCCCCGGAGATCTCTGTGACGTACTCGTAGCAATGAACCCCGCCGCTTTAAAAGTTCACCTCCATAAACTCAAACCTAACGGCATCCTCATTGTAAATGTTGATAATTTTGCGCGCCGCAATCTACGCCTTGCGGGGTATGAAAGTAACCCACTTGAAGGCGATACACTTACGAAATACCAAGTTTTCCCGGTCGAGTTAACGCAGCTGACCCGCAAAGCACTCGAATCAACACAACTGTCAACACGGGAAATGGACCTGTGTAAGAACTTTTTCGCACTCGGTATGATCCTCTGGCTCTACAATCGCCCGATGGAATATACGATGAAATGGGTCAAAACAAAGTTCGCCAAAAAACCGCAGTACATCGAATCAAACATTCTTGCACTCCGTGCTGGAAATGTTTATTGCGAAGCCACTGAACAGTTTGCTGTCTCCTACGATGTGAAACCGGCTGTTTTTGAACCGGGGACTTACCGAAATATTGACGGCAACATGGCAACAGTGCTTGGGCTTGTCGCTGCAGCACATCGATCCGAGTTACCGCTTGTTTACGGTGGCTATCCGATAACACCAGCGAGCGACATCCTTCATGGACTCGCGCTCTATAGAAATTTCGGTGTTATCACTATGCAGATGGAAGATGAAATTGCGGCTGTTGGGGTTGCAATCGGTGCAGCATTTAGCGGTGCGCTCGGTGTCACAGGTAGTAGCGGACCTGGGCTTGCGCTCAAATCGGAAGCGATTAATCTCGCGATGATTGCGGAGTTACCGATCGTGGTATGCAACATTCAGCGTGCAGGCCCCTCAACAGGAATGCCAACAAAAACGGAACAATCCGATCTGCTGCAAATGTTTTACGGTAGGAACGGCGAATCACCGATCCCAATCGTCGCGCCCTCCCGTCCATACGACTGTTTTGAAACAGTCTATGAAGCGTGTCATATCGCTATCAAATACAGAACACCGGTGATTTTTCTTTCCGACCTCTACATCGGGATGGGAGCTGAACCGTGGAAAATCCCTCAACTCTCTGAACTCCCAGAGATTAAACCTAATTTCGCCGCGCGCGCAGACACCACTAACGGATTTGAACCGTATTTACGCGATCCAGAGACATTGGCACGACCTTGGGCAAAACCCGGTACCGTTGGCTTAGAACACCGCATCGGCGGCTTGGAGAAATCTGATGTGACAGGGCACGTTAGTTATGATGCTGAAAACCATCAGAAGATGGTCGAAATCCGGGCAGAAAAAGTGGCTCGCATCGCCAATGATTTCGCACCCATTGAAGTCTTTGGTGCGCAAGAAGGCGAAATCCTCGTGCTCGGATGGGGCGGCACCTACGGCGCGATCCGGACCGCAGTGGAGAATTATGTTGCAGAGGGGGTCCCGATAGCACACGTCCATCTCCGACACCTTAACCCGTTTCCAAACGACTTAGGCGACATTCTCAATAGATTCAAAAAGATTTTAATTCCTGAACTCAACACTGGCCAACTCCGTCAACTCATTCGTAGCACCTATCTCATCGACGCAATCGGGCTTAACAAGGTGCAGGGGCAGCCTTTCCACGTTTTTGAGTTGCATGCCAAAATAGACGAAATACTGAAAAAAATAGAACACTTTTAACCTCAAACGCCAAAGGCGGTAACACCTCATGAAAAGACAAAGAACTTCACGGTCACGGATTCCGGTTGGGGCACCCACCCTCACTAAAAAAGATTTCGAGTCCGACCAAGATGTACGCTGGTGCCCGGGTTGCGGCGACTACTCCATCCTCGCCCAAACGCAACGCATTTTCCCCGACCTCGGCATACCGAAAGAAAATGTAGTCTTTATCTCCGGTATCGGGTGTTCAAGCCGGTTCCCGTACTATATGAATACTTATGGCTTCCACACGATTCACGGCAGAGCACCAACCATCGCCTCGGGTGTAAAAATGGCGAACCCTGACCTCTCTGTCTGGATTATCACAGGAGATGGCGATGCGCTCTCGATTGGTGGTAACCATTTCATCCATTTAATGCGCCGCAATTTCGATGTGAATATGTTGCTGTTCAATAACCGCATCTACGGACTCACAAAAGGACAATACTCACCGACATCCGAACAGGGAAAAGCAACGAAATCGACACCGCTTGGATCCCTTGAGGCACCCTTTAACCCAATTAACCTCGCTTTGGCTTCAGGGGCAACCTTTGTCGCGCGCTCACTTGACACAGATTCCACTCACCTACAGTCCACCATCAAATCCGCTTTTGAACATAAAGGCACCTCTTTCATCGAGATCTATCAAGACTGCCCCATCTTCAACAAAGATGCTTTCAAACAATTTACGGATAAGGCTACTAAAACTGAAAATACTGTCCGCCTTGAGCACGGACAACCCCTCGTTTTTGGGAAAGAAAACGAGAAAGGGATCCGACTCAAAGACTTCCATCCTGAAGTTACCACAGCAAACAACGAGAATGGTGCTGCCGACGACCTTATCGTCCATGACCAATACGCGGAGGATACCACGCTTGCAAACTTCTTAGCAGGAATGAGTGAGACCCCTGACATGCCACACCCTATTGGCATCTTCCGTAGCGTCCGGCGATCCTCTTACGAAGATGCCATGACGAACCAGATCCGCGCCGCAAAAGAACGCATGGGTGAAGGCGATCTTGAAGCACTCCTTAACGATGGCGAAACATGGACTGTGTCATAGTATTGCACAATACCTTGATGTGTTGTCGGATAAATGGTGCGAACAAACGCTTGGTTCCCTCAATTCGTGAGTACTCTACTCTGGTTCGTTCAACTATTTAAGCCGCAGTCTGTTGTCTTAACTTTTCAACGGTTTTCAAATCTGGTAGGACCCAGCTGATGAAGATTTATATTTTAACTGACCTGGAAGGGGTTGCAATGGTATCCCGCTTCAGTCAAACCCGTGAAGAAGGTCCCCAGAAACAGACAGCCATGCGATTATTGACGCAGGAGGTAAATGCTGCTGTTGATGGCATTCTTGATGTCGATGGGAACGCAGAAATTGTGGTTTGGGATGGACACGGAACTGGCGGGATTGATGTACTTGGGTTTCATCCGAAGGCGAAGTTAATTGCACGGGGACCGATTCGTCCGCCCTACTATCTTGACACCACCTACGACGCACTCTTTTTTTTAGGGCAACACGCGATGGCAGGCACACCAAACGCACCGTTGAGTCATACGTATTCTTCGTTGTCGATTGAATACTACAAACTCAATGGGGAAATGATCGGAGAATTCGGATGCCGTGCAGCGTTAGCAGGTACTTTCGATGTCCCAACGGTTTTCATCTCTGGCGACGATAAAGCCGTTGCAGAAGCGAAGCAACTTATCCCCAACATTTATGGCGTTGAAACCAAACAGGGGCTCGGACAGGAACTTGCACTGCATCTCTCACCGCAACGGTCGCGAGAACTGATTCAAGAGACGGCTGCGATGGCTTGTCAAAATATGGCTGAGATTGTCCCATTCAAAATTGATCCGCCCTATACATTTGAAGTCCGAGTCCTCGAAGGCAAATCCATTGACGGGTACCTGAAACGCGGTGCAGTGAAGATTGATGATCGCACTGTCAGCTGGCACAGCGATGACCTTCGCACCTTGTCTATTTAGACCCTCGCAGAACCATTCGATTTTCCATTTCTGAGTCTTACCCCGATCTTCGCTGGCAGCATCTGGTGTAGTTTAAGAAAATATTTCAGTAATTCAGTTTGACAATCACTCTTTGAAAACTTCATATCCCTGCTCCCTTTAAAAAGAATAAAAATAATATTGACAAATTGACCAATAAACTATAGAATCCAATCAATTTTAGGACTTAGGTAAATTTGCTTCTATTGTAGGTGTAGTCTGTAACCGCAGCTTCTGTGAAGGTAGCAAGGCGCGGTTAGGAAATCTCACCTATAGTTGCGTAGTTTGCGTAAGTACTACGGTCCTGGAATAGTAGCGTTCTTGAAGATATATACACACGATCCGTGCTTGCATAGTAAGGAGATTGAAAATGAAAACCTCTTTTATCTTCAGATTTTTGATGTTAAGCCTAATGCTGACTGGAGTGGTGGTGACATGCCACGCGCAGAGCGTTAGCGAAGAAGGTCTTGTTATCTATTATAGCTTCAACGAGGACACTCAGGATGGGGATGATGTTACCGATGTGTCCGGCAACGGGAATGACGGTTTCCTCCACGGCAGCGACTTGCAGATTGTGTCAGGCAAAGTGGGAGGCTGTATGCAGTTCCCAGGGGATGCTGCCCAGTACATCTCGGTGCGGGAGCACATGTATGCAGACCCGTTCGAGGAAATAACCCTTGCCACCTGGGTTAAGACAAGCGTAAGAGGGATGGTCGCTTCATGGGATCGGAGCGAATTCTTCCGCTTCGCTGTCGGCGATGACGTGGGTGGAAACAACGGAACAACTTTCGTCGCTTTCGACACTTGTTGTCCGTGTTGCCATGACTGGTTCGGCAAAACAGATGTCGCCGATGATGAGTGGCACCATATAGTCGCAACGTTTGATGGGACAATGAAACGGATCTATGTTGATGGGAAGTTAGATGACGAAATTGAGGCACCGGCAGAAGTCATCGGTGCGGGGCAGGCACGGTTCGGGTTCATCGGAATCGGTTCAGAGGCAGGCGCGTTTGATGCCAATGTGGGACCTACATGGGCGTACAACGGGCTTTTGGACGAGTTCCTACTGTTCCATCGACCACTCAGTGCAGATGAGATTGCACATCTCGCTACTGGACCTGACGATCCTTTTGTCGATGCAACGACCAGCGTTGACGCGACTGACAAACTCAGCACAACTTGGGGTACCTTGAAGTCTACTTACAGATAAAGTTCGGCGTTTTTGTAAACTAAAGTTTTCATTATTAATTGAGGGTGGTACATAATCGTTCAGTGTAGGTTTCCGTTCACATTCGGAAGCTTCTCTGATTTATGGATCACCCTTAATAAATTGTCTGAATCGCGGATGACGCAGATTGCGCAGATTTCACGAATTCTGATTCAGGACACCTCGCGTCATTCGTCAAAATTCACGACGCAAAATTCAATTGACAAACTCAACCACAAATCGTATAATTGATACCGCATGCGTCGGAAAACATTGAATAGAAACAGCAAGGCATGAACACACTCATTGAGATATCCAGTCTAACAGAATATATCAACCAAATAGATGAGGTAACCCATCCGGAAAAGAGTTATCTCTATCGCGGTCAGGAAGACGAAGCGTGGCGTGTGACCAGCAGTGCCTATCGTCGCTTGGTAAGCAGTTCCGAAGATTTGGGACCGGAAGTTGATCTTCCTCCTTATCCATTGCGCCATTTATACCAGAACTATCTCCTTAAAATCATTGGCGAAATTAAACTAAGATATCCATCTACATATAGAGACCTATCTCCCTTAGAATGCATGGCACATTTACAACATAATCGTGTTGCCACAGGCTTAATTGATTTTACTTTCAGTCCCTTGGTCGCTCTCTGGTTCGCATGCACTAATGAAAACATAAATGGCAAGGTTATTGTGCTGGAAAACGATAGTGAGAAAATTGAAGAGATAACAACTATTGAACAGCTTCAGCAGGATCTGGCAGTATTTTTTCCGATTGATAAAGAAAATTGGTATCTATGGTCTCCCACGCTGGACAGTCAAATAGTAGATACCCAACGACTAGTTATGCAGCAATCAGTGTTCTTATTTGGTTTACCAGAAATAGATACAGAAATGATCACACAAGAAATCACAATCCGCAGTGGTGACAAAGCGAATATCAGAACAGCATTAGAAAAAATGGGAATCTCGGAAAGAACTTTATTTTCCGACTTACTCGGTTTTTTTGAAAGAAATAGTGCCACACAGCCTTATAACCTATCAGTTGACGCGCTCGGTTCCTGAAGGACACTACTATGAACAACGAATTAACCGACAGAAACAAACTTTTCTCCAAACACTCGCGACGCGGTGACCAGAGGCTATTCGCGAAAAAATACGACGAAGCCATAGAAAACTATAATAAAGCCATTGAGCTGAAACCAGACTACGCGCCCATCTATAGCATACGCGGCTATGTTTACCGCATCACAAGTGATTTTGAATCTGCAATCAAAGACTATGATAAACTGATAGAACTCAGACCCGATAATGCTGATGCCTATTGCGATCGCGGAATTACCTACAGCAAAAAAGGTGAATTTGCGCGCGCCATCCAAGACTTTAACAAAGCGATTGAACTCAAACCGAACCTCGCTGATGCATACAATGGTCGTGGCTTAACGTACCTCCAGATGAATGAAGTTGACCTCGCCATCCAAGACTATAATACAGCAATACAACTGAGACCTGATTTTGCCAAGGCATATAACAATCGTGGTATTGCTTACCGCGAGAAAGGTGAGTTCGATCAGACCATTGATGACACTACCAAGGCGATAGAACTGTCCCCAAATTCCTCTCACACCTACAGCAATCGCGGTAATGCCTATGTCAAAAAAGGCTTATCGAACCTCGCTATCAAAGACTATAACAAGGCAATACAACTGAATCCTGAACTTGCCGAAGCCTATTGCAATCGCGGTGTTGCTTACGAGCATACGGGTGAATTTGAGCGTGCTATCGAAGACCATACCAAAGCAATAGAACTGCAACCTGATTATGTAGAGGCATATAACAATCGGGGGGTGGTTTACAACAAAAAGGACGAAGCTGATCTTGCCATCAAAGACTTTAGCAAAGCGATTGAACTTAAACCGGAATTTGCCAATGCCTACGGCAGTCGTGGTTACGCTTATTATACCAAAGGTGAACTTGAGTTCGCCATTAAGGATTATGACACGGCGATACAGCTCAAGCCAGTTTTTGCTGAGGCATATAACAATCGCGGCCTCACTTACCTTGTCAAAAGTGAACTGGAGCGTGCTATTGAAGATTTAAATAAAGCGATTGAACTTAAATCCGATTATTCCGAGGCATATTACAATCGTGGCGTAGTATGGTCGCGGCTGCAACAGTGGGAAAAAGCGAGATTAGACCTGACCGTCGCTAAAATCATCGGGAAAGACAGTATCCGCTCACTCCAACACACCAATAGAAACGTCGTCAACGTTGAACAGATGTCCGGTGTCAATCCACCAGAAGACATCGCCGCAATGCTGACCCCTCCATAAGACCACACCACTGAAACAATTCGCCTTTCCCTTGACTTTCCGCTCCAGATTCTGGTATCCTTTTATAGGATTTATACAATACCATTATAGTATTCATACACCACGATCTTCTACCGGCACGCATTACAAGCGCACCATATTATATCGGATTCATTTATGGAAACCTTTGATTGTGAACTGAAACAACAGATCATCTACGGTGATAACACGATTGAAAGGCTCGGTGAGTTGACGCGTTCACTGGGCGGCAGTCGGATTCTTCTCACGACAGATCCGGGCATCGAAAAGGTAGGTATCCTCGCGAGAGCCCTCTCAGCGTTGCAAAGCGAAAGGATCGCCGCCTACGTTTATGCCGATGTCACGTCTAACCCGACGACGGAGGATGTCGAAGTCGCCGTTGAAGTTGCAGAAACCAACGCACCGATAGACCTCATCATCGGACTCGGTGGTGGCAGCTCAATGGATTGTGCGAAAGGTGCGAACTTCCTGCTCACAAACGGCGGTAAAATGGCGGATTATTGGGGCACCAACAAAGCGGCAGAACCGATGCTGCCCTCTATCGGGATCCCGACGACTATTGGGACCGGCAGCGAGGCACAGTCGTTCGCGCTCATCTCGCAACCAGAGACGCACATTAAAATGGCGTGTGGCGATAAAAAAGCACGGTTCGGCACCGTAATTTTGGATGCGACGCTCACCAAGACCTTGCCGACACCGATTGCAGCGATTACGGCGATAGATGCCATCGCACATGCCGTTGAAAGCTTCGTCTCAACCCGACATAACCCAATGTCCCGTATGTTCGCACGGCACGCATGGGAGTTGCTAAACACGAACTTTGAGGCATGTCTCGCTGAAGCCCAAAGTTCCGCAGCGCGCAGCAAGATGTTGTTTGGTGCCTATCTCGCTGGACTGGCGATTGAAAACTCAATGCTTGGCGCTGCACACGCCTGTGCCAATCCGTTAACAGCGAGATATGATGTTATTCACGGCGTTGCCGTCGCGTTAATGTTACCACACGTCATCCGATTCAATAGTGCTATCGCAGGAGATGCCTATCATGAACTGTACCCGGACGGAGATTTAGCGGACAGAGTCACAAAACTAAAACAGGTTGGCAATCTACCGAACAGACTCCGGGATTACCCTGTCCAATACACAATAGGGACAGCAGACCTACCCACATTAGCAAAGGAAGCGGCGACACAGTGGACAGCGCAGTTCAACCCGCGTCCTTTGAATATCAGCGATTTTATGAAACTTTATGAACAGGTTTATTGAAATACAAGCATTTGTATGTAATCCAACACACTCAAAGAAACCGAAGGCGACGGCACAACGAAATGTGCCTGCTATCTTTCTCATCTTTGTATTACTACTTAGCATTGCAAATGCAACGCTCGGCAACTGGACAAGTTTTCGTGGCGACCCACAACTCACGGGTGTTGCGGATTCCGAACTTCCTAACAATCCGCAATTGCTTTGGACTTTTCAAGCAGGAGATATGATTGAGTCCACCGCCGCAGTCGTTGATGGAACAGTCTATATCGGCGCGTTGGATGGGATCCTCTACGCCATCAATGCGGAAACAGGTGAAAAGAGATGGACCTACCAGACGAACAGCGCAATCAAAGCGTCACCCGCTATCCATGATGGAGTTATCTACTTCGGTGACGGCGATGGTGTCTTTCATGCAGTAGACCTCAACACCCACGAAATGAAATGGCAGTTTCAGACAGAGGGTGAAATCATATCATCGGCAAATTTTGCTGGCGACCGTGTGTTATTCGGTTCCTACGACGGATTCCTCTACTGCCTCAACCGCGAAAATGGAGCGTTGGGCTGGAAATTTGAGACGGAAGGATATGTCCACGGTACCCCCGGTGTCTGGACACAACCTGAAAGCGGATCTGGTGATGCCAAAAACTTCGTGATTGTCACCGGATGCGACAGCTATCTCCGCGTTATCAGTATTGACGACGGCACACAGACGCAACAGGTAGAACTCGGCGCGTATGTCGCTGCAAGTCCTGCAATTTCACAAAATAGGGTCTATTGTGGCACGTATGGCACCGAAATATTGGGAGTCGCGTTAGACATAGGGGAGATCGCGTGGCGGTATCGGCACCCAAAACGGCAATTTCCATTCTTCGCCTCAGCCGCCCTCACCGAGAACAGCATTATTATTGGCGGACGCGATAAGATGGTGCACGCCCTCTCACGGGAAACAGGAGAACCGGTATGGACTTATACCACCAAATCCAGCATTGAATCCTCCGCTGTTATCGCTGGCACGCGTGCTTTTTTCGGAACGACTCGAGGGTTGTTTATCGCTTTAGATATTACGACTGGAGAATCGGTGTGGGAATTCGCAACAGGTTCATCTATCGTTGCCTCACCGAGCGTCTCGGATAGTAAAATTTACATCGGTACAGAAGATGGAATTCTGTACTGCTTTGGAGAAAAATAGATCATGTCTAAAACACAGTTAAACACGGGCTCGCAAGCAACGCCCTTAGCGGAACCTGCAACAGCAGGCATAGATTCAAAAGATACAACCGTAGGGAGCGTTTTCGTTTCCAACTACCCACCATATTCCACATGGGGTGAATCTGACGTGCCAGAGGTACATCGCGCACTCAACGAATCCCCGCGTCCAGACGCGACCTTAGGACTTTACCTCCATATCCCGTTCTGTCGGAAACGGTGCAAATTCTGCTATTTTCGCGTCTATACCGACAAAAACAGTTCCGAAATCGATACGTACCTGAACGCACTCGCGAAAGAGATTGAACTTTATAGCGAACAACCCGCAATCGCAGGTCGTCCACTAAGATTCGTCTATTTTGGCGGTGGCACACCGTCCTATATCAGTGTCAAACACTTGACGGCTCTCGTTGATAGAGTGAAACGGGCGATGCCGTGGGATGCCGCTGAAGAAGTAGCGTTTGAGTGTGAACCCGGGACCTTGACGAAAAAGAAACTCGATGCCATCAAAGAAATCGGTGTCACCCGACTCAGTCTCGGCGTTGAGAATCTGAACGACGAGATTCTCGCCGAAAACGGGAGAGCGCATCTCTCCAAAGAGGTTTATCGCATCGCGCCGTGGATAAAAATGTTGGCATTCGATCAAGTGAACATTGACCTCATCTCAGGCATGATAGGCGAAACATGGGAAAGTTGGCGTGAGACTGTCAGAAAGACGATTGAACTCGATCCGGACAGTATCACCGTCTATCAACTCGAATTGCCATTCAATACCGTCTATTCCAAGGACATCCTCGGCGGCGACGCACTACCGGTGGCGGATTGGAAACTGAAGCGTGAATGGCACCAATACGCTTTTGAACAGTTTGCTCAAGCCGGTTACACACAATCCAGCGCGTATACCGTCCTCAAGAAAGACAAACACTGTCAGTTCGTCTATCGCGACGCAGTCTGGCAGGGCAGTGATATGATAGGCACAGGCGTTGCCTCTTTTTCGCATCTCAGCGGAATCCACTTTCAAAACGCACCCTCATGGGGAGACTACCTCGGCAACCTTGCGGAAGATAGACTCCCAATTTACCGCGCACTGAAACCGACAGAATCTGAACGATTGACGCGTGAGATGATACTGCAGCTCAAACTCGGTAAAATCAGTCCTTCCTACTTCCAAGCGAAGTTCAGCGCAGATATCCTCGATATTTATGCCGAAGCCTATGAAAAACTGCAAAACGATGGTATGCTGCGTGTCAATGCTGCATCAGATGAAATCCAACTGACACAACGTGGATTGCTCCGAGTCGATAGTTTGCTGCCAGCGTTCTATGCGCCAGAATACCAGAATACGCGATATACCTAATACATGGAAATACAAACACAATTACACCGCCTCCGTGAGATGCTTGCCCTGGTGTTAGAGACAAACGCATTCTATCGACAAAAACTCACCGAAGCTGGGATTACAGATCCAAACGCTGTGCAAACGCTGATGGATTATCAGCAGCTGCCTTTTACCACAAAGGAAGAACTCAGCGCGGATCAAGTTTCGCATCCGCCTTACGGCACAAATCTCACCTTTCCACTGGAGCAGTATACCTGCCTCCACCGCACTTCAGGTACGACAGGTGCGCCGTTGCGATGGTTGGACACAGCAGAATCGTGGGACTGGTGGGGAAAATGTTGGGGAGAAATCTATCGCGGGGCAGGCGTGACCGCGGCAGATCGGTTGATGATCGCCTTCTCATTCGGTCCGTTTATTGGTTTCTGGAGTGCCTATCACGGCGCGCAGCAGCTCGGCGCGCTCACAATCCCAAACGGTGGTATGACTTCGGATCAGCGGATCCGCGCCATTCTCAGTAACGATGTGACAGTACTCATCGCCACACCGACTTATGCACTCCGACTCGCTGAAGTCGCTGAACAAGACGGTATCAATCTGAGCGAAGCATCTTCAGTTCGGGTTACTATCCATGCGGGTGAACCGGGCGCGAGTCTGCCCGCAACAAAAGAACGAATTGAGACCCGTTGGGGTGCGCGCGCTTACGACCACGCCGGTGCAACGGAAGTCGGGGCATGGGGTGTGATGTGCGAACCGCAGGCGGGTCTCCATCTCAACGAAAACGAATTCATCTGTGAAGTGCTCGATCCGGAAACCGACAATCCCGCAGATGAAGGTGAATTAGTGATTACCAATTTAGGGCGCGTCGGTATGCCGGTGATCCGCTATCGGACGGGAGACTACGTTAAACTCAAATCGGGACGGTGTGAATGTGGAAGAGAAAGCCGTGTCCTTGACGGTGGCGTTCTCGGACGGATAGACAATGCCCTTATCATTCGCGGACTGAACGTATACCCTGCAACGCTTGAAAATATCATCCTCAAGTTCCCGGATGTCCAAGAGTTCGCTGGACGTGTTTACGGAACAGGCACACTTGATGAACTCGAAATCCAGATTGAATCCACAAACCCGAATCCTGATGATACTGCCACTGCTGTCGCCGCTGCCATCCGAGATGATTTAGGCTTGCGTGTCACCGTAAAAACGGTACCATTCGGCACGCTACCGCGATATGAACTTAAGTCAAAACGCTTCACCGATGAACGGACATCGTGAAGAGCATACACTGGTTCGTAGTAGCACAATTCATTGCGCGTGAAGACGTAATGGATTGGAATTACGCGCTACCGTTTTAATCAATTGGGACTTCCACAACCCTTTGAGTTGTGTTATAATATCATCAGGACTTACGCACTCCTTCTTAAAGTCCCCCTGATAAGGCGGATTTAGGGGGTTAAATAACTGAAATACTCTCACTGCCAGGCATCTTTTGGTGAATATATTACTTTTGGATCCAATTTGCGTAAGTCCTAATCGTATTGTGATTACATTAACACCTTACAAATAAGCCAAAATAGCACTATGGAATTTAGCTGGGACGAACACAAAAACCGAGTAAACTTCAAAAAGCATGGGATTTATTTTGAAGAAGCAAGGCTTATTTTTGAAGATGTACACTTCACGAGAGTCGATCCCAGAGATTATTACGATGAACAAGGTCAAGCAGAGATTAGAGAAATTACCATCGGGACACTTAGAGGTGGAGCGGTGTTGGTAGTTTGTCACACAAACCGGAACAGTCAGACACGAATTATCTCTGCCAGAAAAGCAACTTCCAAAGAAAGGAGAGGGTATAATGAAGCTTTCAAAAACACGGCTTTCTGAAATTGAGAGCCTTCCCGAGGACGCGATTGATACATCAGATATCCCCGAACTCGATGATGATTTTTGGGAAAACGCTCAGCGGATTGCCCCTGAAAATTACCTCCAGATTGAACAAGAGGTATTGGAGTGGTTCAAGGGACAAGGTCAAGATTACCACGCTCGGATAAATACGGTGCTTCGATCATACATGGAAGCACATAGGTAAATCAATGTCTGATTCAGGGTCATTCAATTGTTCATTTTTCGATCGAATTTTTACCCCCAGGCCCGGTAGGTTCGGTTTCCTAACCGAACCGGATCCTTAAAAAAAGACGTGAAACCCAATAATTTCTTAAAATTGAATGACCCTGATGTCTGATTTACTTCACCTTGACATCCAAACCTTTGGAGACTATAATTATTGAATAACGAAACACAATATCGTGTTTACATTGAAACGACAATTCCGAGTTTCTATTACACATTGCGCACGGATCTTGAATCCCGCGCTATGCAGAGTTGGAGCCGGAAATGGTGGGTCGAATACGCGGACCAATTCACCCTCGTTTCAAGTTTAGCTGTTATTGAGGAACTCAGTGACGGAAGAAGTGAAAAAACCCAAGACCGGATTGACTTGGTGGCAAATTTGGAGATGTTGTCAATCTCTCCAAGAATTCGTCGCATTACACAAATCTATATTGATAGGTTAATAATGCCTCAAGATCCTTTTGGGGATGCCCTTCACTTGGCAATTGCCTCGTTTTATAATGTAGATGCTCTTCTAACGTGGAATTATAAACATATTGCGAACCTTAACAAAATTCATCGCATCCGGCAGATAAACCAAGAACTTGGCTTACCGACACCGGAATTGGCAACACCCCTCAATTATTTAGGAGTTGACGACTAAAATGGCAGATTATGAAATTGATGAAATTCGCAGAATTCGGCGGGAAATCGCCGCACGATTTGATCATGATGTTGACAAACTGATCGCCCACTATCAAGCATTAGAACAAGAATACCGGAAGTCTGGCAAATATAAATTCGTGGATCCACCATCCGAGAAGCCTGGACCCACCAAATCAGGCGACGAAAAAGCGGTAGATTGATCCGGGTCCTTGACAATTCAAAGAGACTTCTCCTACAAAACACAGATGCACACACACCACACCTACGACACCATTGTTATCGGGGGCGGACCCGCTGGGAGTACCGTTGCGGCACTTGTTGCTGAACAAGGCCACCGCGTGCTGCTCCTCGAACGAGCAACGACACCGCAATTCAAAATCGGCGAATCGCTGATTCCCGCTACATACTGGACCTTCAAACGCCTCGGTATGCTCGAAAAATTGCGGACAAGCCATTTCCCACAGAAGTACAGCGTGCAGTTCTATTCACGCACCGGTAAAGGCTCCACGCCGTTCTACTTCTTTCAAACCAATCCACATGAGAGCGCTGTCACTTGGCAGGTACTACGGAGTGAGTTTGACGAGATGCTTTTGGATAACGCCAAAGAGAAAGGCGTAGAGGTGCGTCGCGGCGTAGGCGTGCGCGAAGTCCTTTTTGAAGACGATACAGCAATCGGTGTTGTTACACAGGACATAGACGGCACCCGCGAAACCCTTCATGCAACCGTTATTGTCGATTCTACCGGGCAGCGGTCGCTCATCGGCAAGCAGCTGAAACTGAACACAATAGAACCGAACCTCAAAATGGCATCGCTCTTTACGCACTATGAAGGTGGTCATAGAGACGAAGGTATTGATGAGGGGGCGACGCTTATTTTACACACCGAAGAGAAAGATTCTTGGTTCTGGTCGATCCCGCTGCCGTATAATCGCACGAGTATTGGCGTTGTAGGCGAATTGGACTACCTTCTCCAAAACAGAAGAGATACCGACGGAAAACTCAACGCTCAGAAAATCTTCGACGAAGAACTCGCGAAGTGTATGCCGCTGAAGCAACGGCTCAAAGGTGCGAAGCAGCTGCTCCCGATCCAAACCACGAAAGATTTTTCTTACCGTGCCAGCCGTATCGCAGGCAACAACTGGGTATTAGTCGGCGATGCATTTGGATTCTTGGACCCCGTCTACTCGACCGGGCTGTTTTTGGCACTTAAATCTGGGGAGATGGCGGCGGATGCGATCATTGAAGCCTTCAACAAAAACGACTTTTCCGAAGCACAACTTGGGAGTTTTGGACCAGCGTTTGTAGACGGAATGGAGGCATTTCGGAAACTTGTTTACGCTTTTTATACTAAAGAATTCAGCTTTGCGCGGTTTCTATCAGAATACCCAGAGCATCAGGGTGGCATCGTTGATATTTTGAGCGGAGATGTGTTTAGGAAAGACGTAACACACATCTTCCCGGCGATGGCAGAAATGTGTCCACTGCCACTTGAAATCTCGCTCGGTTAATATAGCACACGCGCCACATATCTATAGGAGAAATCCATGAAATCAATCACGTCCTATCTATCCATTATTGCTCTCATCTTTGCCCTGAGCATCGGGTTTGGATGCGATAACGCACAAAAACGCCAATCTGCCGAGGGTGAGAAAGCAGAAGGTGATAATACTGCAAAACGTGTCCACATCAGCATCGGGACAGCCCCGACGGGTGGTGCATTTTTCGTCGTGGGTGGCGCGATCGCTGCTGTAGTTGCCGATAACACTTCGGAAACCAACTGGGAAGTGACGGCTGAAAGCACGAAAGGCACGCAGGAAAACATCCGTCGTCTCGCGAATGGTGAACTCGAATTTGCGCTTGCCAATGCTGCGATCTCTTACTTCGCCGTGCGTGGCGAAGGCGCGTGGAAAACGGAACACGCCATCCGTAGTGTCATGACGCTTGCGCCGAATGTCGGTCTATTTATCACATCACAGTCTTCAGGCATCCGTAAAATTCAGGATTTTGCTGGCAAACGAATCGTTGTTGGCCCCGCAGGCGCAGGTTTTGAGTATTTCCTCGAACCGATATTGTCTGCACACGGCATCACTTACGAAGATTTTTCACCGCTCAACAGTCATTATACCGGTGCGGTAGATTTATTAGCAGACGGTGCTGCTGCCGCTGCGTTCATGGGCGGTGCGATTCCAACCCCAGCCGTCATGCAAGCCAGCACGTCTCAGGACATCTTTTTCATCCCATTCGATGAGACAGCAAAACAGTCTCTTTTTGCTACCTACCCTTTCTTTAGCGCGATTACTATCCCTGCCGATACCTATAAAGGACAAGCGGAACCTTTTGCGAGTATGAACGTAGGCGCAATGCATCTTATCACCGCCGAGCACGTAGATGAGAATATGGTTTACGAATTTACGAAAACCTTATATACACACCGAGCAGAAGTCGTCAAACGGCACGGTGCTGGGAAAGCGATTAATCCGAAAAATGTCGTCAAGGATACAGGTACACCTTTCCATCCGGGTGCCATCCGTTATTATCAAGAAATCGGCATCTGGAACGAATAAAACCCCTACTTTTCGTTTTTATACGCTTCACAAAATCACGCCCGTTTTCGTCTCTAAAGCGTGTTAATAAATCAGACAGTGAGAATCCCATACAAAATTTTCACTGTCTTTTTTGCGTTAGAGGTCTCTATATAAACAGCGTATATAACCGGTTCTCCAAAAATACTTAGACATTTACCGGTTTATCTTCCTAAAATACAAAAACTCGGAGGTCAAGATGGAATTAAAACGGAGCCAGACACACGATTCGTTCCAACAAAGTCAGGTCAATTCTCTACACTTACCTGTTAACCTTTCTCCAGGGCAACATCTTCACGGCTTTGAGGTAAAAGCTGTCACACCCATTGACGAATTGCGAGCGGTAGCAATAGAACTCTCACATCCACGTAGCGGCGCACGACTGATGCATCTCTACACAGACGACTCCAGAAACTGGTTCTCAATCAGCCCAATAACACCCACATTAGATGATACAGGGTTACAGCATATCCTTGAGCATTCAGTGATGGCAGGATCTCGCAACTATCCGGTAAAAGAGGTATTCTTTGAGATCATGAAGATGAGCCTCGCAACCTTTGATAGCACGAATGCCATGAACTACATTGATCACGCTTTTTACTACGCTTCAAGCATTGTCAAAAAGGACCTGTTCAATCTCGCAGAAGTCTACTTTGATTCAGTTTTTAATCCACTACTGACAGAGGAGACTTTCAAACGTGAAGGACACCACCTTGAATCAGTCAACCCGGATCAGTCCACAGGAGATTTAAAAATCAATGGAATCGTCTACAATGAGGTGAAAAACAGTCTGTCTGCCCCAGAAGCGTGCTTGCATTTTGCTGTGACCAATGGACTTCTGCCCGACACCTGCTATGCCCGTAACAGTGCTGGAAACTCATTGGCTATGCCCGACTTAACCTACGAGCAATTCAAAACCTATCACCAAACCTACTATCATCCGCGCAACTGCTACTTCTTCTTCTACGGCAATATTCCAACAAGTGATTATCTCGAATTGCTCGCCGATAAACTGGCAGCAATACCGAAGGTTGAAACAAATGGGTTTCTGCACCCTCTCCGACCAGAAATCTCACAGCAACCGAAATGGAAATCCCCGCGAACTGTGACAGATACCTATCCAATTGGTGCAGATGAACCAGTCACTGAAAAGACATACTTGATGCTGAGTTGGCTCATTGGAGGGACAACTGATCCCGAAGATGTCATCCTGTGCAGTATCTTAAACCTGATTCTGTTTGGCAATGAAGGAGCACCGCTCCGCAGGGCAATCGTCGATTCAAAACTCGGAACTGATATACTCAATGATTTCCTAAGAGATTTTACAGGCCCCAACAGAACCTTCTGTGTTGGTCTGGTTGGAAGCGAAGCAGATCGCGTTGGCCCTTTCACGGAATTGGTTATCAATACGCTCACGCAAATTGCAGAGGCAGAAATTGACCCAGAAACGGTCGAAACCGCATTCCAACAAATCACCTATGACTATCAAGAAGTCACGTCGAACTTCCCGTTTGAAATGATGAAGCGTGTCGTAAATACCTGGATATATGAAAAGGAACCGACTCTCTTTTTAAAGATGGGGACGCACCTATCTACTATCCGACAACGTTGGGAGCAAAATCCGCGTATCTTCAATGAATTGATTCGCGAGCGGCTCCTTGATAACCCGCATCGGCTGACAACCATTCTCTCCCCTGATCCGGATAGGCAGGCGCGTCTGGATGCGGAGGAGGACGCACGCCTGAAAGCGATCCAATCACAGCTCACGGATGAGCAGATGAAACAGATTGCTGCCGACGCCGTTGATCTGGAACATCTCAATGAGCAGCCCAACTCACCAGAGGATTTAGCGAAGTTGCCGCAACTGCACGTCTCAGATCTGCCCAAGAAGCTACTATACATTCCTACAACTGTTGAGATGGTTGGCGAACGACCTCTGCTCCGGAACGATATTTTTTCAAACGGCGTGAACTACCTTGTGCTAAATTTTGACTTGCAAGGGTTGCCACAACACCTTTGGCAGTATCTACCCAGATACACTGATGCTGTTGGTAAACTTGGGGCGGGAAAGATGAATTATGAACAGATGTCACAACGTAGCGCAGCAGCTACCGGCGGCATCGGGTGCTCACCAAACTTTACCACCCACGCGCTTGATCTAAGCCGTCCAGTGTGGAACATGCAGTTTCATCTCAAGGCACTTGATGATAAAATAGAGGATGCCTTAGACGTTTTGCACGATTTGGTTTTCGATATGAACCCATGCGATAAAGAACGTCTATACACCGTGCTCAGTCAAGCAGTAGTAGGCTATCAGAACCAGATACACGGCTATCGCGGTCCAAGTATTGCAAATCATCATGCTGCTCGCGGACTTTCACCACAGGCATATCTGAAAGAAACCGTCTTCGGGTTGCCACAATTCCGCATGAGTGAAATGTTGCTCAAACATTTTGACAAATCTTGTGAAGAACTCACCGATTCTATTGAACAAATTCGCGAGTTTCTATTAGTCCAAGGCCGTGTAACCGCCAGTTTTACCGGCTCTGACGTAGCCTTTGACCAACTGCAAGGACAGTTCGCCGAGTGGATTAGTAATATGCGCTGTGAACCGATAGCCCCAGAACCAAAAGGCTTTAAACCTAATGGTATAAAGCCATGCGAAGGATTGGCGGCTCCCATTCAAGTCGCGCACTGCACACAAGCGATGCCAGCACCGCACTACTCACATCCAGATTCAGTCCTCTTAACCATCGGTTCACATATTCTAACGTTTGATCACATGTTACCCGAAATCCGACTCAAAGGCAATGCCTATGGTGCTGATTTCACATATAATCCATTTGATGCTGTGCTCTATCAAGGCTCGCAGTTTGATCCACACATCGCGCGGTCGCTCAATGTTTTCGCAGAGACCGCTGACTATATCAAACAGGTAGAGTGGACGCAGACAGACATTGATAGAGCAATTATTGCAACAGCGTCGGATTACCAAAAAACAGTCCGCCCTGGTCAAGCTTCAACCGATGCCCTTATGCACTACCTCACTGGGCAAACACGAGAAGTAATCGAAGAAAGATACGCACAACTCCGACGCGCAACCCCCAAGGCGGTCAAACGAGCACTGCTCGAAACTTTGGAGGCAAACAACGATAAAGCCTCGATTTGCGTTATCGCGAGCCGTGAAAAATTAGAAACCGAAAATCAGAAGATGGCTCAATCCCTCCACATCGAAAATGTTTTTGAGTAGCATCGGGTTCACTTCACAAGGTAGACCGATTGAAACGAGGCACATACGCCGGATAATTCAACGCGGTCTACCACGACCTATTCCAGAAACAGTTCATAGAGCGCAGGCAGAAGTCTACTTTATCGTCACCATTCAGCCTACTTAACGTTGAAAAAGCACTTGACTTTAATGCGACCTTTCTGGTAAAATTACTGAAACGCTTCTTAGTAAGGAGAACTGGGAATGGAACTAACTTTTGAAAAATATGACCTCTTGCATGCGTTGCAAATACTACAAAGTGTCGCGAGTGGACGCAATACTTTACCGATTCTTTCAAACGTCCTGATCCAAGCCACAGATGGAAACATTGAATGTGTCGCAACGGATCTTGAAGTCGGGATTAAGATTAAGGTCGAAGGTGCTATTCAAGAAGACGGTGCAATTACTGTCTCCGCTAAAAAACTGGCTGACATCGTCAAAGAACTCCCCGAAGATAAGACGATACACCTTGTAACCACGGCAAACGATCGTGTTGAAATCACTTGTGGCGACGGTGTCTATAAGATTATTGGACTCTCGGACGAAGAATTCCCGCAATTGCCCTCTGTTGATGGACATTCACTGACGATCGACGGTGAAACCTTGCGCGCCGTCATCCGCAGAACCGAATTTGCTGCAGCGACAGAGGATGTCCGATACTACCTAAACGGACTCTATTTTAACTTTCTTGAAGATAAGACCGAAGTCGTTGCCACTGACGCAGTATGGCTTGCACTTGCCCATTGTGAACAGTTTAAACCACCAGAAAATGTGGAAGGATTCATCGTTCCACTGAAAGCCGTCAAAGAGATTGAACGCACTTTCGTTGAATCTGATAAAGTAGATATCTCAATCCTTGAAAATCAGATCCTGCTCGCTGATGACAAAGCCACCTTAACCACACGGCTGGTTGAGGGAGATTATCCAAAATATCAGGCACTCATTCCTGAGTCTGCAACGGGTAGAGCGGTCGTCTCGAAAGAACAGTTCCTCCAGGCGAGTCGGCGCGTGGCGTTGCTATCAAACCCAAAAAGCTACGCGATCTGTTTAGAAATCAGTACCGAGCAGATTCATCTCTCAACGAACACCCCAGAATTAGGAGAGGCACACGAAACGATTTCTGTTGAATCCTGCAATGGACGTGAACGGATTGGACTTGATGCGCGTTTGCTGATAGAGACACTGTCACACATCGAAACAGAATCCGTCGCAATTGAATTTACAACTGCGGTGACGACTGTAGCCTTTAAGCCGGTCGGCGAGGAAGGGCATGTTTGTCTTATACACCCGATGCGTTTGGGATCTTAGAAGAACCGTCGTAGTCTTTTCTTCGGTAGAAATGATACCCACTACCCGCTGATAACTCATTGCTGTTTTGCTGACTGCTGATTACTGAAAACTGAACGCCTCTGCAAAGTTGAAAATGTGCTCAATTTTAACGAGACCTTCTGGTAGAATTACTGAAATGCTTAATAGGGAAAATTGGAAATGGAACTAACTTTTGAAAAATATGACCTCTTGCATGCCCTGCAAGTGCTACAAGGTGTAGCGAGTGGACGCAATGTCTTACCGATTCTTTCAAACGTCCTGATCCAAGCCACAGATGGAAACATTGAATGTGTCGCAACGGATCTTGAAGTCGGGATTAAGATTAAGGTCGAAGGTGCTATTCAAGAAGACGGTGCAATTACTGTCTCCGCTAAAAAACTGGCTGACATCGTCAAAGAACTCCCCGAAGATAAGACGATACACCTTGTAACCACGGCAAACGATCGTGTTGAAATCACTTGTGGCGACGGTGTCTATAAGATTATTGGACTCTCGGACGAAGAATTCCCGCAATTGCCCTCTGTTGATGGACATTCACTGACGATCGACGGTGAAACCTTGCGCGCCGTCATCCGCAGAACCGAATTTGCCGCAGCGACAGAAGATGTCCGATACTATCTAAACGGACTCTATTTTAGTTTCCTTGAAGATAAGACTGAAGTCGTTGCTACTGATATGACCCGGCTTGCGCTCGCGCAGTGCGAACCGTTCGAGACGCCAGAGAATGTAGAGGGATTCATCGTTCCACTGAAAGCCGTCAAAGAGATTGAACGCACTTTCGCTGAATCTGATAAAGTACAGATCTCAGTCTTGGAAAATCAGGTGCTGCTCGCTGATGACAAAGCCACCTTAACCACACGGCTGGTCGAGGGAGATTACCCAAAATACCGAGAAGTCATCCCCGAAGCCCCGGAAGGTACTGCGATCGCTTCCAAAGAACAACTCCTACAAGCGGGTAGACGCGTCGCACTGCTATCAAATCCAAAAAGCTACGCGATCTGTATAGAAATTGACACCGAACAGGTCCAAGTTTCAGTGAATACCCCGGAATTAGGAGAGGCACACGAGACGCTTCCTGTGGAATCCGCCACTGGACAAATACGGTTTGGGATTGATGCGCGCCTATTGATAGAGGCGTTGACACACATCGAAACAGAATCCGTCGTAATTGAATTCACAACTGAAGTGAAGCCTATATTCTTTAAACCGATCGGTGAGGAAGGCCATCTTTGTCTTGTCGTGCCGATGCGCTTGGCATCCTAACGGCAAACTTCATAGATTCAGGACATCGATTTCTGCTGTAGCGAACCGGTTTCAGGCATACCGACCGGTATAAGGCTTTCGTAGTCGTGCAATTTACGGCACGTCCACAAGTCAACAACGGGCAACAATGCATTTCGCATTTGGGGTGTTTTTGCGTATTGATAGGGGTCTTTGCTTGGGCGTTTCTGCGGATTTCTGCATATTTCTGCGGATTGCTTCGCGTACGCCGCAAAATTGCCCTACTACGAACCGGATTTACCTTTAATTTCAAAGTGGATAAAGCAGTAGGTTTGGTGTTTGCAAAGGTAGCGATTTTTTCTCAAAAAAACTTGACAACCCTCCACTTTAATGGTATTATAATATAGCCTTGTGCCGAGATAGCTCAGTCGGTAGAGCAGTAGACTGAAAATCTATGTGTCGGCAGTTCGATTCTGCCTCTCGGCATTTCTTTCCCCAATTGTCACAGTTTGTTAAGCCGGTGTAGCTCAGTGGAAGAGCAACTGATTCGTAATCAGTAGGTCGGAGGTTCAAATCCTCTCATCGGCTCTTCATCATGTGCCAGTTTCCGCTACTTTTTCATGTTACCAAGTTTGCAACATCAGACTTATTTCTATTCCGTACTCTTAACACATTTGGCTAAAAATCATGGAGGAACACCAGTGATTAATACTGTCCCACTCCTGAACGCATCGAAAGTCATCATACCTCATTTGCCCAAGAGCCTTCAAAAATTGATGCCTGGGTTCTTAGCACTTCTACCTTTGGCACTTGAAATTGCTAAACTCTTGTATAAACACCGCCAAGAAATCAGAGGTATGATTAAGAATCTAACCAAACATGCCTCAAAGCAAACTAAAAAGATAAGTGATGGAGTGGCAGCAACTGTTCCGCGTTTACCGAAGAAGGTAGGGCGAAAGTTACGCCGTCGGTTGGAATATTTGCCTATTGCGCTTGAAATTGTTAAAGCATCTTATGGAAAGAATCACAAGAAAGTCCAGAGTTTAACATTTCCGCTCCCGAACAAGATTAACAAGAAAATCGACAAGCTATTAAAACGACACCATCGGCCGCGACACTTGAATTTTCTGCGGGGTTCTTGAAGTTACCTTCGTAGATATCAACACTAAAAATATAGGATTCTTTTCCGATCTTCGCTATTCTTCCGATTCAGACTCAGCTGCAATGTCTTCTTCAAGCGATTTGATATTCGCTAAAACAGTCGGGTGTGACTCAATCTCGTATACCTTCCGGTACATCTCAAGTGCCTTCGCCTTATCCACAAGGAAACTGCCATAAATTTCAGCCATCCGTTCCCATGCGCGAACCTCTTGCGGATCAAGTTCTGCAATACGTTCGTAGACTCGAAGCGCGTTCACATACCCACGCGTTTCAATATCTTCGCGTTCAAGCGCAGCTGCACGCGCAAAGTACAAACGCACAAGATCTGCAATAATTTCGTCCATCTCAGGACGCTTTGCTACTGCTTGCTCCAATAAGAGAATTGACTCCGATTCAAGGCGGGTCACTTCAGCCATATCTTCATCGGTGAATTCCCGATCAAGAAATTGATAACTTTGAAGCATTTTGGCGTACGTCCTCGATAACTGGAGGCGGGCAAGGATACCGATAGGTGCTTTTTCAGACACAATATCTCGGAACTCTGGATCACTTTCAATCGCTTTTTTGTAGTGTTCAACGGCTTGCTCAAGTTGCCTGTTCCCGTGATAGAGAACGCCGAGACGATAGTGTGCCTCAGCGTTGTTTGGATCATTCTCGATCACAGCAAGGAATTCTTCCGTCGCTTGCGCCAATAATGTATCGTCTAAGGCTTCATTGCTCAGCAGCTTGCCGCGTAAAAGACGAACATCGGGATGATCCGGTTGAATGCGTGCTGCATGCTCTAAACGCGCCCTTGCATCTTTCGCCCAATTGCTCCGTGAATAGATTTCCGCGATACGGAGATTCGCGTGCAAACCGACCTCAGCACTCGTCTGGGACTCCCCGTTTACGGGTACCATTTGTCCCTTTTCAGCGGTTTCTAATGCCTGTAACGCCCGCCAATAGAGAAGCGCAGCATAAACGAGATCCTCTTGCGCAAAAAGTGTATCCGCCTTCTCAACGAAGGCACCCACCTGTGACACAGGTGGCGATTCGGGTTCGGCACTGCCCCGACGAATATAGAACGATGCCAGCACAACAAAGCCGACTACCGCCAACACCTCTGCATAAATGAGCCAACTGCGTAAAGAAAATAGGGATTTTACATTGGATAACATACGGACTCCTTTTGCCTTGAGCTGAAACACAAAACTATCCTACAGTCGTTTCAATCCGACAACCGAAACAACACACTATTGCCTGCTGCTCTCAATTTCGTCAAGAATGCCGAGCATATCCTCAGCATTAACGAACCCAGTGAACCGCTTAAGAGTGGTACGGTCAGCATCCAAAAAAATGACAACCGGCAATCCGGGAATCTGATACTCCTCGGTGAGTGCCTTCGTGGTTTCGGAGGTGCGGGTAAAATCAAGCTTAACATTAACATAGTCATCAAGTCTCGCTGCAACAGCCGGATCCGCGTATGTTTGGTGATCCAGTTCATTACACGCGGCACACCAAGAGGCATAGAAATCGAGCATTACAAGCTTGTTCTCCCGTTTAGCGATTTCAAATCCTTCTGCTTCGTCGTAAACCCAATCCAGATGGGGTCCAGCAGGTTGTTGAATACCACCCACAAACATATAGGCACCGAACACCGCTAACAAGAGACCGCACGCTTTCTGGAATTTCATCTGTGGAGAGATACCACTGAAACGTTGTGTCAACTTACCGAGCCATAAACCGATAAGCACTAAACCGCCAGCGATAGCAAAAAATGGAAGTGAGTTCTGGAGGAAACTCTGCAAGACCGGAAACACATCTTTAAGAAAATAGAGGGCCATCGTAATAATCGCAATACCGAAGATATTTTCCAAAACATACATCCAACCGCCTGAACGTGGCAGCGCAGAGAGCAAACCCGAAAATGTACCGATACCGATAAAAAGCAGTCCCATTCCGAGCGCATAAGTGAACATGAGCCAGAATCCGAGGAACAGGCTCCCCGTTGTCGCTATATACGTTAGCACCACTGCTAACGCGGGGCCTGTGCAGGGTGCTGCGATCACACCAGCGACCGTTCCCATAGCGAATGCTCCGGCAAATCCAGCACCACCGACAGTGTTTAGACGGTTCTGTACCGAGTATGGCAACCGAATTTCAAAAACACCAAACATTGACAGTCCGAGGGTAACGAGAATTAAACTGATAAAACCGACAACCCACGGGTTCGCCATTATCTGACCGAAAACAGCACCTGTTGAAGCAACCGCCACGCCTAAAATCGAATACATAACAACAATGCCGATAACATACACAACAGAGAGCAGGAAAGATTTAAATAGACCAGCAGACTCGTTGGCACCAAAAACAGAAACGGTGATTGGGATGAGTGGGTAAACGCATGGCGTCAGGCTCGTCAAGATTCCACCTGCAAACACGAGTAAGAACGCAAGCCAGACCTGCCCACCGGAGAGGGCGCGCTCGAGACTCCCTTCGTCACCAGTAGAACTCGGCGGTGCCATGAATTCAATATTAGCAAAAACGGCTTCATGAATACGTTGAACAGGCTCTTCTATACCGACAATCTCAATAGGTATTGAAAAAGCGAGGGTTTCAGGTAACAGACACTGCGTATCGTTACATGCCTGATATTGCAGCTGAAAATCTAACGTGCTTGATCCAACTGGAGCCGTCTGGTTTAAGTCGGCTTGGATACCGATAGTGATAGTATCGTGATAGACGGGTGCCTCCCCGATTGACCCGAGTTTTAGCACTTCACCTGCAGGGTATACGACCGCCCCAAAAGTGAGATGCGACACCTCAGGCGGGGTCACCTCGGTCGCGATAAGCCCTTCCTTCGCTGGATTGGCGTTGACGTGCCATCCTTTGGCAATTTCCACAACGACAGCAATTTGGAATTGACTGCCCGGTTGCACCTTGTCAAGTGAGAGGTAACCTTTCGCGGAGAGTTTCTCAACAGGTATTTTTTCACCAAGCCCGAAATCTGCGAGCTGTGCTTGTGTGCGAATCGGGAAAGTTATCGCGATAAGTGTCACCAGACCCCAGAATAAGTATTGATGACGTTTGATGCTCTTCAACATACGTAAATCCTCCTCAACTACCTCGGTTCAAGCACAACGCACGGCAGAATCATCTCTTCAAGAGAAACGCCGCCGTGTTGGAAACTGCCTTGAAATATTTCCTTATAGACGTTGAACTGCCTATCATAAACAAAATAGTAGTCTTCTTTAGCGAGAACATAATTCATCCGCGTTGATTCCCCGGGTAAACGATACGTCTCTGGGTCTTTTATAATCCATCCGGTTTCAGGGGCGCACGAGATGTTTCTGCCCTCTTTAAACCGAAGCCCAGCAGTAAGTGCGGCTTGGCTTGAAATCTTCGCAGCATTTTGACAGCGTAACGAACCGTGGTCAGACGTTAAGATGACGGTTATATCGCGTTCGGCAGCAATCCTGAATATTTCATAAAGCCGAGAATGTTGAAACCACGCGTGGACGAGCGTTCGGAATGCCGCCTCATCTGGAATAAGCTGCCGAAGTAAATCCACCTCATACCGCGCATGGGTCAGCATATCCAAGAAATCGACAACGAGTGCCGACAAACTAATCCGATCTGCGACGCTCAGCCAGTGCAGGTATTGCATCTCCCCACGCACATCAAAAATTTTGAAGTAATGCGAGGGCGGTTTGAGAGGTATGCCGTGCCTCTCAAATTGCAAACGCAGAAGTTGTTTCTCATAACGATTGATGCTCGTGTGTGTGTTATCCGGTTCCGCGTACAGGTCTGGATATCTTTCAGCAAGCTCAAGCGGAAACAGACCACTAAAAATAGCGTTCCGGGCATAGCGCGTCGCTGTTGGCACGATGGAATAATAATAATCCGTTTTTATGTCAAACAGTGGATAAAGCAACGGCTCGATTTTAAGCCAATGGTCGAGCCGCATACAATCCATAACAATAAATAATACCTGCTTCCCCGCCTGAATTTCAGGGATGACATATTTGTAAACGACATCCACGGATAAGGTCGGCGACGCTTTACCGACAAGCCAATGCTTATAGTTATCCTGAACATAGTTCGCAAACGCAGCGTTTGCCTCATGTTTCTCCGTTTCATGAATAGTTTTAAGCCCGTCAACACTATGTAAGGTATCAAGCCGCAGATCCCATTCCACGAGACGAACATAAGTATCTATCCATGTTTGCCAATCGCTATCAGCGTCGCGTTCTCGTATTTCCCCACCGGAAATGCGCGTCCGATTAAAATTTTGGACGTACGCTTGCGGTGTATACGCTTCCCGAACGCCTTGCTTTTCAAGCAAAAAGGCAAGTGATAATGCCAGCTGTCTTGAAGAAGCCTTGACCTGAGCATTCTCTGACATCATGAAGATATTGCCAATATTATAAAGGCTCGCTTGCTGCAGGACTTCCTGTCCATCCTCACGCGTGAGGAGAATGATCGGAATATGGGCATCCACATCTCGAATCCGCGCAAGTAGATTATCCGTTTGCAGCGCTGCATCGTAATTCAGTAAGGCAGCGTGATATGTCTCGTCTTTGAGTAAAGCAATGCCTTCAGCACCCGTGTCCGCTAAGGATACATCGTATCCTTCGTACTCCAAAAAGCGAACATACGGTTTTGGTGTTATATACTTCTGTTTTTCACGATATGAATCTTCAGGTTGTCCGTTAGATTGCTCTACGTCAGTTCTCTGATTATCAATCCACAGAACCCTCCATCTTTTTTCTTTCATGTTATACCCCCTTTTGGCGCAGCTCGCAAGCCAAAATCCGCTTGACAAAAGTGCGACATAGGTTCGCAAAGTGCACCTATATCTTGATAAAATGGGCAATCCGTCGCTTGCCCATTACTTTCGGGGTGAGCATCGTGAATCTTGAAGAAAAAACAGAGCAAAAACTAAATACCAGAGACAAACCTCCCCGGGTTCAACAAACCTCCCGCATCAAATCTACCTTTAACCTGTTGCATCAAACCGAGTGTGTCTCCGACGGGCCCCCAAACGTCAATATGCTCTTTAAGTTCAGATGGTGCGGTTTCTACGATAAGATTTCCGCGCACCACCGTTGCAGATTGACGCAGCTGCCTTAGCGTATTCGCAAGTTCCTGGAAATCTGTATCAGAAGTAACAGGTATAGAGAGATACAATATGCCACTTCCGAGCAGTGCCATTACTTGGACATCACGCGCCCAACTCGCGTCCATCACTTGCACAGCAAATTCGGCGATATCGGTGCGTTTCAGGTTCACCTTGACAATTATGTTTTCTGTATCCCTATCCGTCGCGGGGAATTCCTGAATAGTTTCCTGAAGGGACACTCGCGATTCGCCCTCAGTAATTGTGACACCTAATCCGCTATTTTGTTCCATAATTCCTTGACATTGCGCCAATTGCCACGCCACGGTTTCGGGATCCCCACCGAACCCAACCACTAACGTCGGTTTTTCCCCATCCGTAGCAACACCGGTTTCTATATCCAAGTTTATAGACAGATTTACAAACATCGGTAGTATCTGCGAACCTACAACGTTCAACCCCGTGTCAATAGCATTTTGAACGTCTTGAAAATCTGCTGTGAGTATCGCTTCATGTGCCGGTATTGGTGACAACTTGAGTGTCACTTCGGTAATAATACCGAGCGTTCCAAAAGCACCGATATAGAGTTTGTTAAGATCATAACCGGCAACATTTTTCACCACTTTACCACCACTCTTGACAACAGTCCCGTTCGCGTGAACAACTCGTAACCCCAAGACCTGATTTCGTGCAGCTCCGTATCGCATACGGAGCGATCCACTTGCATTTGTAGCGACAATCCCGCCGAGGGTGCATCGGTCCGCATACGCTGGATCCAACGCAAGATACTGTCGATGTTGTGCCAATACGGCTTGCAAGGCAGCTAAACGGATACCCGCTTCCACGGTGACAGTTAAATCCGCAGGTTCATATTCCACCACACCGTTCAGCCGAGTTGTCGCCAACACGACATCTAATTTCTGTGGTAGGTTTCCGATGCCGAGTTTCGTGCCAGCACCCGCAGGCATAACCGATAAATTCGCTTTCGCCGCAAATCGGAGGACATCTTGCATTTCTTGAACGGATGCTGGCAAAACGACCGCCTTCGGAACATGTCCATCAAAAGCATAAGCGGCAATCTGCGTCTTTGGCAAGATGCCGGATTCTCCAACAATATGCTTAAGTTCATCGTGCAGGGCACGTGAATTTTCCATGTATTTCTCTTCTTCCTGACAATGGTAAACGGTTATGTTTCAGATTTATTGGTGAGAATCCGTATCTCGAGTCCTTCGATCTGTTCAACCTGACCGGGTTGAACAGGTCCTGGTAAACAGGCGAATCTTTCAAGTGTTTCACGCTCTGCCCAAGTAGAGATAACCGCGAATTAATTTTTCCGAACTCTCGAACAATCCATATTATGCCACCTACTATAGCGAGGAATACAGGTACCCCTGCTGCAATTAAGGTGGCTATTACACCTGCTTCCATCGCTATCCCTTCACATTAATTTGGTCAAGACTGAGGTTGATTCGTCTCGTCCAGTACTCTCCTGACTTGCTATCAAGGTATTCCATTCTGTCACCAGTGCTTGATATGCTCCCATCAGTATCAAATTTATGTCCTAACGCAGAACCAAAAGTGTCAATAAATCGTTCATAACTGTGCGTAGGAATGACAGGTATCTTGTCTGCTTTCGTAATAATAATGCGAACCGAGAATTCATTCCCACTGATATGTTCAACAGATTCAACTTCAGTGACATCTTGCAGTAAATCTCGGATAGCGTTGATAACATCATCTTTAGAGAAGGTTTTCATTTAGAAGTTCCTCCCTGCATCCGGTTGCAAACCGAGCTTCGCGTAAGATTCGGCAGTCGGGAAAATTTTTCCGGGGTTGCAGAGACCTGTTGGATTAAAAATCTCTTTGACCGTCGCCATCACCTGCAAATCGGCAGGACTGAAAATGAGAGGCATATAGTCCATCTTCTCAACACCGATGCCGTGTTCTCCCGTGATTGTACCACCGACTTCAGCACATACGGAAAGGATCTCCATGTTAACATGCTCGACTCGCTCACACTGGTCAGCATCACGTTCGTTAAAAAGGACGATAGGATGGATATTGCCGTCGCCTGCATGGAAGACATTCGCAATCGGAATCTGATACTTCTCGGAGATTTCGGAGATCCGGCGCAATACCTTTGGTAGCGTCGTCCGCGGCACAACGCCATCTTGGGTGATATAGTTCGGTGCAAGTCGTCCGAATGAACCGAATGCGCTCTTCCGTGCCTTCCAGAGTTGTTGTCGTTCCGCCTCATCTTTGGCGTAATCCACCTTTCGCGCGTTATGCTGTTTAAAGATTTCTAATATCTGGTCGGTTTGGTTCTGCATTCCGGCTTTAATGCCATCAAGTTCCACAATCAAGATGGCTTCGGCATCAAGTGGAAAACCGAACTGGAATGCTTCCTCCAAAGCACGAATAACGAGGCTATCCATCATTTCGAGCGCAGCTGGAATAATACCTTCACCGATAATTGTCGAGACCGCGCTTGAAGCGTCGTCCATCGTTTCAAAAACAGCAAGTGCCGTCTGGTATGCCTGCGGATTACGGGTGAGGCGGACGACCGCCTTCGTCACGATCCCAAACGTGCCTTCAGAACCGATCATCACACCACGTAGGTCGTAGCCGGGTGTTTCCTCAACGGTTCCGCCCAATTCAATAATCTCACCATCGGGTAAAACGACCTCTAATTCGAGCACATGGTCAGACGTAACGCCGTATTTCAAGGTATGCGGTCCACCAGAATTTTCGGCGATATTCCCGCCTATTGTGCACGCCTTCTGGCTTGACGGATCGGGCGCGTAGTGATAACCTTGGTTTTGTACAGCCTGCGTCAACAATAGATTCACGACCCCTGGTTCAACCACCGCTCTTTCGTTTTCAAGGTCTATCTCCAAGATACGATCCATCCGATTGAGAGCGATGATAATCCCCCCTTGAACAGAGAGCATACCACCGCTTAAACCTGTTCCACCGCCGCGCGCAATAAACGGCGTGTCGTGCTTGTTCGCCAACTTTACAATATCCGACACCTGTTGCGCCGTATCCGCGAAGACAACCACATCCGGCATCGCCTTAAAAGAGGGCGCGGCATCACATTCATATACGGACAGCGCAGTCGCATCCGTTAAAACATTTTTAGGACCGAGGAGGGCAGAGAGGTCAGCAATAAGTTGTTCTTTTTCGTGCATAGTCTATTTCCTCTGGAGGCATAATTCTTAGATTCACGACTTAATATTAGATTACCACAATTTCAATCGAATGTCCAATTCAAATCTAACAAACACACTTATTGTTTCTATTTGCGAACCAAGCTTATAACATGCTATAATTGTGACAGTCTACACAGCCTGTCAAAATCTAATCATTAGTAACCTATCAAGTTAAAAGTAGGTAAAGGAAATAAAATGCGACAATTGATATTAATTTTAGGACTTACCTATTCAATCGTTGGGATTCTACCACAAGTCTCCGTCGCCAAGATCGATCCAGAGACCGCCGTTGGTGTTTGGCTGTTCGATGAGGGTGCTGGCAATGAAACGAAAGATGCCTCTGGCAATGATCACGACGGCGAAATCAACGGTGCGAAATGGAAAGACGGTAAATTCGGCAAAGCTCTTGAGTTTGATGGTGGACAGTGGGTCTCAATTGAGTCAACACCAGCATTACAAGCTGGCGAAGAGTTCACGATGATGGCATGGTTCTTTGCCACAGACATCGGAGATTGGCGGCAGCTTATTGCGAAAAGCGACGAGTACCTTCTACGCATCGACCCGCCACAAGAAGGGAATAAAATGTCAGCGTTTGTCAAACCGGGCGGAAGTTGGGAACCGAGAGCCTCCGCGAATGTCCCTGATGAAGACACATGGATCCATTTCGCAGCGACTTACGACAGCAACGCCAAAAATGAGCATCTCGTTGTATATGTGAACGGCAAACGTGCTGGTGTAAGTACACGTCCGGGAGCCATCGCTGTAACGGGAAACGCCGTTGAAATCGGTAGATGGGGTGGCGGTTCATATTTCGTCGGTATTATTGATGAAGCCGCGATTTTCAACGTCGTCCTCACTGAAGATGATCTAACAACCATCGCTGAACACGGATTAGCGAAAGCACTTGGCGGGTTGGCTGTCACACCGACGAACAAACTCGCAACAACCTGGGCAACCCTTAAAGCAGACCGATAACTTACAATCACGTGAAATGTGTCGTCTCACAATTCCAATATTTCCATTGAATCTTCTCCGTTTTTTGTTAACTATAACATTACACACTATGTTATAATGCCTTAAACCAAAAGGAGGTTATCATGCGAATTACGATTTTTGTATGCGGAGTCCTGATATTCAGTCTCACTGGGGTAGTGTCTGCTGATGTATGGACCGACCCTTTTGATGGTACCGAGCTTGCTGAAGGGTGGGAATTCCGTGACCATAATGCTAAGAAAACGACGTTTGAAGTCAAAGACGGCTTCTTACAAATGACAAATCCAGGGAATTGGGGGCACACAACCCCTGACAAACCGATGCTCGAACGAGAAGTTCCAAAAAGTGCCGCTAAGAATATAACGGTGAGTGGGATTTTCTCCACTGAACCTGATAAACCTGCAGATGCATGGATCGGCATTTTCCTCTATAGTGATGAGGATTTGAACTATGCCTGCTTCCTGTTTGGTGGTGAAGCCAACCAACCTCAAAAAACGCTCATTGGGAGTATGGTTCAAGGCGGTTGGCAGGACAAAGGACACTTCCAAACCGGCTTTGATGTCCCTCTTCATCTTAAGATTGTCAAAGAGGATGATCTATTCTCAGGCTACTACCGAGAAAGCGAGAAGGATGAGTGGGAACTCTCCGGCGGCAAAACGTGGAACCATAAATTCGATGTAGAACGTGTTGGTATCGGTTTTATGAACAATTGGGGTGGTCAAACTGTTACATTTCTTGTGGATACGCTCTCCATTGACGGCGAAGGGATAGAGCCTTTCGCAGTCGATCCAGAAGGCAAATTGGCAACAACCTGGGGTCATCTCAAATCGAACCAATAAGCGTCAGCCAATTCAAAATGGGGTGGTGTTAGCACTGCCCCTAAACCTGTTTTCGCAAAAGACACCGTTTAAAAGTAACATAAAGAACAAGGAGAAACGCCACCGCTATGTCCATTCCTAAAATGTCTGTGAACAACCCGGTTTTAGCGAACATGTTGATGCTTATTATTATAATTTTCGGGTTGTACGCATGGATAAACCTACCACGAGAACTCACACCAGAAATCGCATTACAGAGCGCGACTGTGACGACGCTGTATCCGGGTGCCTCACCGGAAGAGGTCGAGAAACTCGTTTCTGCTCCTATTGAAGATGCTATTGAAGAAAACGTGAATAAAATCAATTTAATGCTTTCCAACTCTTCGGAGGGGAGATCTATCATCTCTGTCGATTTTGAAGAGATGAGCGATCGGGAATTCGACAAAGAACTTGAAAACTTACGTACCGCTGTAGAACAGGTAAATGACCTTCCGGAAGAAATCTTAGAGGATCCGCAAGTTGTAGAACTTGATGTCTCCTCTGGTTTTCCGATGCTGACAATTGTTGTCGGCGGCGACATAGCGGAATCACAGATGCGGGACATCGCCGAGAACTTAAAAGACGAAATCTTAGATATTAAAAACGTTGCATCTGTCCGAATAGCAGGGCTCCGTGAAAGGGAAATTTGGATCGAGGTAGACCCTGATCGCTTGAAAGCATATCAACTGCCGATTGCAGGAGTTATCACAGCACTTCGTGCAAGCAATTTGAATCTGCCTGCTGGCACGATG
>JAPOZO010000013.1 GCA_026706025.1 Candidatus Poribacteria bacterium | reverse complement strand
GCACCAGCAGCGAAGTGATACACGTCTGCGAAGGAGATACGGGAGAGAAGATCTGCGAACTTCGCGTTCCGCTCTCGGTCGTCTGCAGGTTTTCTGAGAATTTCTTCTGCCCTATCCGTATACGCAATCCGAAGTGGTTCTTGATAACTTAAAAATTCCTGGAGAACAGAAACATCGGCGTACTTGATATTTCCAATGCGATAACTCTCCGTAACAAACCACTGCGCAGAGGTAGAGGAAGTACCAGAAGACCCTCCCGTTTTACCCTGCTCGTCAGTTCGCCAAGAAACCGTCTTTGTTGGATCCTCGTATGCCTTTCCCTTGAAACTTTTGAGGTAGTCGTCGCGTTCTTTCCTGAAATCATCATAGAGTTGAATCGTCTGCTGAAAAACTTTCTCTTCCGAGTCCGGTTTATGTGGCGAAAACTTTGCCACCGCAAAGGTCGCTACGTTTGCATGAACACTTGTCAGAACGACCCAGAGAAACATCGAAAGAATCAATGTCGTCGTTGCTTCCTTCGTCCAAACAGACAAGAGGAGTCCTAAAAGATACCATGTTGACACGTACAACAGCGAAACAGCGAATATCAGGACAACGTGTGCAATGTCGTTCCCGTCAAAGGCGATGTTAGGTGAAGAGAGTGTGAGCAACAGTGCTACAATCAGACTCACCACAACAATCGGGAATAGCGACAACATACCACCGAGGTATTTCCCTAAAACGACCGTGTCCCTCGGTATCGCATTGGACAACACAAGTTTCAGCGTGCCGTCCTCTCTTTCGCCTGAAATCGTGTTGTAAGCAAACAGAATCGCTAATGCGCTAAGTACGATCTTGAAGATGAAGACCACATCAACGGAGAGAAACATTGCGAGAAAAGGGTTGTCTGCTCCTATCTTCTGCGTCGTTTCGCCCCAACCGGGGGAACGGCTATCCCGCGTCCAAATCGGTTTGTCAGGCTCAACAACGACGGTATTTACACCAGAGGTTTCCATCCCGATGTTAAAAATGCCGAGCGGATTCGGTTTTCTGTGGACCTTTGCGCTAATATCGGTGTAGAGTTTCCAATTCTGCGCTTCCGCCTGAGATTCCCGGACAGCCGTGTTATATCCGACCAACCGTTTTTCGTGGTCATCCACCTGAACGAAAACCGCAACAGCGGTTGAGAGTAAGCACACGATAAACCCAATCATGAATCGGGATGTCAACACATTTGAGACGAATTCTCGTTGGATAATGAGCCAAAGCATAGCCATAAACTCACCTCATTTCTGAGACGGATATTGGTGTGGAACGATTTCAACAATTTCATCGCCTTGGAACTGTCTCAGACAAGTCGGGAATAGTCTTTTCCACTTTTGGAGGTGTTATATCTTGCTGGATCAAATCAGTATTTGACGCACGAATGCTTGTCATTTCTTGTTTTCTCCTAACTTCCGTTGGAAAGTGGATTGTTTTATAATATTATGTCGCGCTTTAAGAGAAAAGGTTGCGTGACTTTCACCTTTAGGCAATCTTCCTCATCTGCAGCGTTTATTCGCTGCCGGAACCCGTGGACTTGATTTCGTATTGTGTTAGTTCAAGGTTCTTTTTTACCTTTGAATCAGCGGAGACACGGATAAATTTCACAATCCCGACGTTAGGTGCCAACCAGAGCGTTGTTAACTCTATACCAGACGTATCTGAAGAAGTCGGTTTTGTCGCGTCCTTTTTTTCTCTTGCCTCGGCATACCAATACTCAATTTTCAAACAATCTTCAAATGTCCCCGCGGGGGTCTTTACAGTCTCTTTGGCTGTCACCTTCCCTTTTTCAACCAAATCAATAGGAATAGCATTAACCTGATCACCGCCCGGGATCTGAAAATCAGGACTTTGCATTTTCACCTTGAGCGTTATGGAGCCACTGATCCGCATTGCCGTCCACTCTTTATCAAAAACAATAGGGGTTGGGAGAAGATAGAAATCGTCTTTCGCTTCGACCGCAATCTCATAACTGAAATCAGCACTAACTCCGGGGGATGTTGAGATCCCTTGCTGTTTTTTGCTATCCGCTTCCATATCTCTACGGAGTTTTGCCTCAAACGCTTTTTCAACCTTATCACCGACAAAGAAGGCGATTCCATCTTTACGAATTTGGTAAAAATTGGGATGGACGTGATGCTCGTAATCTGTCCAATCCTCCAAAGTAGGTTCATAACTGAAGGCATGATACGTCTCACCTTCAATCGTTTTTTTCTCTACGGCACGGCGTGTTAATTTGTTTTCGTCCTGATCCGCGTAAACCCAGAAGCTTCCCGGCGTATGTGGGAAATAGTCGTTTGACTGTTCGTCAGCCGCTGTCGCGGTGACAGAAAAAATAAGTAATAGACTGAAGAAGATACAGATAGGTTTGTAAACGACATCATTAAAGTGAAATCTTATCAACATACTAAGTGTACTCCTTTAGAGCTCTCTTAGGAGGGATACCCACCGTTTCCATACGGCTTTGGTGGCAGTTTTCTGTGCTTCGTTGGCATCTTCTGCCATACCGCGCATCAGAAAGGCGTGGCCGACCCCTTCATAGATGATGGGTTCGTAGGTGATGTTTGCGGCATCCGCCGCGGCTTTAGTAGCATCAATTGTGGCATTGATACGATTGTCATTCTCGGCGTAGAAGCCATACACCGGTGCTGATATTTTGGGGATATCTTCCGTTGATGGGGCAGGACCGTAAAACACAAAACTAGCGGCTATTGTGGTGGAATGAACAGCGTAACTGAACGTTTGACCACCTCCCCAGCAGAATCCGGAGACTGCAACTTTTTCATTGGTTGAAGGTAGATTTCGGACATATTTTTCGATGGCATCCAGGTCGGATGTGACTTGGGCGGGTGGGAGTTCACTGATAGCCCATGGTACGTCGTCCCTTGCGTCGAAACTTTCTGTGCCTCCACCGCCGGGCCCCATGCCGGAAAGCAGATCTGGACAAATTGCGACAAACCCTTCGGCAGCGAGCGTGTCTGCGACGAGCTGGATCCAATTGGTGAGTCCGCGACCCTGGTGGATGACGATGATAGCCGTTGCGGGTTCTTTCACCGCTGGATAAACGATAAACGCATTGACGATACGCTCATCGGAGGTCGTAACTTTCACCCATTCGCTGTGTCGCCGAGATACTTCAAGTTGAGTTTTTATACTATCAGCCTCTGCATCGGCAATGGACAATAAACCGATGACAATGATACCCAACATAAGCGTGTGGGATATCCGCATAGTTTTCTCCTTATTTTTTCTTCACTTGACTTCATACCTCTTTAATTCAAGGTTTAACTCAGGGGGTCTGACTGGAGATGGTGCCTCAAAACCAGGAGGCATAGGGGTAGTTTTGAGAAAAATATCCTCAGCTTTTTGATGAAACTTGACAATCCCGATGTTGGGTGCCACCCACAGCGTTGTAAGGGATTCGCCGGGCGTTTCTGATCCAAATTCCGCTGCGGATACTTCCATCTCTGTTTCTGTTCGGTATTCAATCTTCAAACAGTCTTTAAAAGTGCCAGCGGGTGTCTCAACGTTTTCTGTGCTCACAACAGTTCCTGTTTCGACAATAGTGAATTCGATTGTGGCTTTTGGAGGGTCTTGTGGCGGGACAGGTTGCATCGTGATTTTGGCTTTTATCTGTGTTGCCTTCCACTTTTCGTTGGGCGTGACAGGTATTGGCAGCGCATAAAACGGGTCTTGTGCCTCTATCTCAATATTATAGAGCATAATAAACGGTGCTCCCATTTTCTCCAATATTTTTTGAAAAGCCTTCATCTCTTCAGTAAGGTGTGCTTTGACAGCTTTCTCTACCTCATCCCCGAGCAGGAACGTAACCCTTTCTTCACCAACCTGGTAGAAATTTGGATGGATATGATAGTCATAATCTGCCGGATTCTCCAACACGGGTTCATAACTGAAGGCGTGATACATTTCCCCGGCAATCTCTTTGTCCTCAACGACACGCCGCGTTAATTCGTTTCCATCTGGGTCTTCGTAAACCCAGTAACTTCCGAGTGTTTTTGGAAAATATTGGGTAATTTCCGATGCGTCGCCCATAAGCATTGCACTGAGCCCAAAGACGAGTAAAAGCGTAAAAAAGGTGCGAAATCTTTTCAACATTATAGTTATTTCTCCTTTTGTTTGGTGACGAGCCGTTAATGCCCATCGGTGATTATGGGTGTTCATACCTCTGAACGTATAAAGACAAGGAATGCCCCTGAAATAAATACGCCGAGTAGTAACACGAGTAACAGCAGGTCCAAAGTTGCGGTGTTGAAGGTATCGCTAAAGGCGATCTTATCCTCAAATTGCGGAATTGCCTCACTCGAAACTGGTTTCTGAGACATGCCCTTGGGGATGCCGATGAGGTGACGACTTTGGATGTCTGCTCTATCGGTTTCGATGATGAATTGTCGGAATTGTTTTGTGTGCTGATGCACATGTTCTAAGTATTGCAAGTGCCGATTAAAACCGGTGCCTGCCATTGATTCAAGCGCGTATTGGACAATCGCTGCCGGTGAAAGCCGGGTTACCGCCCTTGCGCGCTGCACCTGCGCGACTTGTGCATCCAAACGCTCGCGATTAAGGCGTTCTCGGGTTTCTACATCTCCCTTAATGAGTTCAGCCTTGAGTGCCAATTCTTCATCACCTTCCGTTTCCCAGGCTCCTCTTAACTTTTCTGCTGCGGCCATGGCAGCTTCAGGTGACGTTTCATAAAGTTGCTGAAGTTCACTTAGACTTGGGAGGTTCGGGTTCTTTTTTTCTTTAATAGCACGCATTCGGGCACTATAGTCGTCACTAATCTGCTTAAGGGCTGCTTTTCTTGTATCACGAAATTGATCCATTGTTTGAACGGGTGGCATCCATTTTGTGGAAAGGGTGCCGAGGGTGGATGGCATAAAAATCACAGCGGCTACCCAAATCAATAAGAGCACAACAAGGCTCACCCGAGGCTCTCGCGTGCCAGCAGAAACCATCAATCCCAATCCAACGAAGATACCCGCATAGCAGGCAGCAATCAACAGGATCAACCCTAAACGTCCCCAGTTGTCTGCACTCAGTTGTGTCCAACTATCGACGGAAATCACTGCCAAATTCAGCAGCACTGCAAAAATGAAAGGAATGAGGACGGTTATTAAGGTCCCCAAGAATTTACCGATTAATAGGATGGGACGCGAAATCGGATTCGCGAGACACAATCGCAAGGTCCCTTGTTCTCGCTCGCCAGAGAGTGCATCAAACGTGAAGAGGAGCGGAATGAACGAGAGCAGGTAAGTGATAATAAATACCCAATCTATCTTTATTGCATAGGGACGAAGATCTGTCGCATCCGGGTTCACGGTGCCGTAATTCAACCACCAGTTGCTTTTGACCTCACCCCCTTGACCGCTTTTGGACCAAGTCTCCCCGTTTGATATGTTTTTTGGCAAATAGGCATCCCCGCCGTCTGCGATAAAGGAGAGCGAAGAGGGACGTTTGTTGAGGTCACCGGGTCCCTTCCGCGCCAGAGCATACAACCCTGTTCGGGATTTCAACTCGTTAGCGGATTTGGTAACCTTCTCGGAATAGTTACGGACCCTTTTGGGGTGCGTCCGAAGATGCACTACAGCGTTGGTAACCATTAAGGCGGAAAGTATCACAACCGTTAGAATAAAGCGCAGGCTATTGATGTGGTCAAAGAGTTCTCGTTTGATGATATGCCAGATCATTGGGATTCCCCTTTAAACTTCGATTTTAGTGAAAATCAGGAAGCTCCCTGTGAAGAGAACCAAGTTGATGAGTAAGAGTAAAAATAATTCTGGCAGTGCGCGTGTTGCGTTTTCCCAAGCACCCGTCGGCGTAAAACGGAACTGTGGCAAATCCCACCAGTCTACTGCACCTCTGTCAGAGGCGAACCATTGCCGACTGCCGAACGCATCTTTATCGTGGAAATAGTCAACGATGGTACGCCGGTAACCTTGAACGGCTTGAACAAAATCAAACATGCCGTCCAGATCAGTGCCGGCCCAAGCAGAGGTAGCAAACGTATAGAGGCTTGCAGGACTGAGTTTCATGAGACGTTCATGCCATATTGATTCTCGGAGGGAGGTGCTATCCAAAGTCTGTTTTCGGACTAAACCGATTTGTTCCGCAGAACGGAGGTACAACGCACCCATAGTGGCATGATACTTTTGAACGTGAGGCACTAACGGTTCTGAGCGTTTTCCCAGTGTCATATCCATTCCATACCGTTTGCTGAAGTGCCTCCCTGACGAGAAACTATTACTTGACGGAACATCCAGATTAAATTTTTGAGGTTCACCTTCAAGTGGACTGTTCGCTAAAAACCGGCTTTCTTCTCTGTCAACCTCTTCCCAAATCTGTTCAACCTGTTGATCTGCTGATGAGTGTAGTGCGCGTGTATCACCAACGGGGGTAATGGTAAACCGACTCCAGTTTGGATAGATGAGTACCAAAACTACCCACAGAAACATACAGAGCATCAGGGATGTGGCAGTGCGGCGTGTAGTTGTAGAAATCAACAGTCCAATGAGATAAAAAGCAGACAAGTAGATGGTTGTTGTCAGAATTATCCCGCCGATCCGAAGAAAATCTTCTCCATCCAATTGGATTGCGTCGGCAGTGGCTAACAAAATCAGGACCATCAGCAGACTCATTAGCACGGGGAGCAGCAGACAGATCATTGCTCCAATATATTTCGCAAGTAGAATGGATCCACGCCTCACTGGATGGGAAATAATCAGGCGTAAGGTGCCACTTTCCCAGTCTCCTGCGATTGCGTCGTAAGCGAAAAGCAGTGCCATCAAACTCAAAACGACTTGAAAAATGAGGACGAGATCGATCTTTGAAAAGAGGTTAAGAAATGTGTTATCAAGACTTCGCGCCGAGCCATCCGAAATCATTGGGACGAAACCGTGGTAAATGTCAAAAGTGGTGCCAAGCCGCTTATCCAATCCGGCGCTAAAAAGACTTAAGGGGTTCGGTGGACGTTCAACAGATAGTTTTAAAGTTGAGTAGGTTTTCGCTTCCTGTGCCTTCTCACGATGGCCATTTTCCTGCTGGCTGTATTTCGCCAATCGACGTTCGTAATCTTCAAGAAGCACGACAGAATTGGCGACAACGAGTAGAAGCGTAATGACAACGGCAGCAAAAAAACGCGCACTCATCAGATGTGTTAGAAGCTCTTGGCGGATAAGTGTTCGTAACATGATGCTTCCTTAAAAGTTTGGAGTTTGTCTATTAAAGACACTTCTTATAAAAAGGATAGGCACAAATTAAAAGTTTGCGCTACAAATACGGAATTCACGTTAACTATAGTGTTTCAACTTGAGAACAGTTTCCTTTGCCTAACATTCCCGACCAGATGGCGCGTTGCGGCTCCGTGCTATCCGTTTTTTTCGTGATGGTAACGTCAATAGGCCCCGGTTCCAATGGCGGATTTTCAGATGGATCTCCCCCTAATGTGATAGGTAGGGTGACATTTTCACCCTCTCGTTCAACGGTTAGCTCAACGACATCACCAGGTTTCCAATCTTTGGCAACTTTTCTGATGTCATCAAAAAATTTCACCGGTGTGCCGTTGATGCCTATCAAGTTGTCATCATCCTGATACTGCGGGGATTGGTGGATGAACATGCCCCCTCCTGTTGAACCACCGATTGACTTGATTTGAAGCATCTGAAAAAGAATGTATCCAAGGCTCGGAAGTTTTTCGCCAAATGCTATCTCGACATCGATACCCGCATTCGTGAAATATTCCGCCAGCGGCAAACGTTCCGTTCCTGAAACATACTTTTTGAAGAACAATTCAAGATCTTCATCTGCAATTTGGCTGACAATTCTGATGACATCATTCATTGTGTATTCATTTCTGGTGAGTCCAAATTCCCGATACATCTGCTTCATTACATCGTCTAAACTGTTCCGGTTTTGTGTGTGCTTGCGGATTTGCAAGTCCAAAGCAGCAGCAATTAGGCTTCCACCGTCATAGACAAGTCCTCTGTTCGGCATCTTGTTTTCGCCTGCCTCTCGGATAGAGAGTTCACCCTGTTTAGACAGATACAATTCGCACTTGCGTTCAAGGTCCTTGAGAAACTCCTCTTCAGAAATTACGCTAAGACGCACGCAGCTAATTTTTGAAGCGTACTCGGTGAACCCTTCGCTAAACCAGTATTCCTGTTCACTAAAATTGATAGCTTTTCCATTCCAGATATGGCAAATTTCATGTGCTACGAGCGGTGTCCATGATTGTCTGTTGCCTGTATCTAATGTTCCGTCCATCAGAACGCTGATGCTGCGACCAGATACGCCGCCCCCGCTGTATATATCACAAGGATTCGCCACAAACAACATACGATCCTTTGGGGTACCGCCGAAAATTCCCGAATATGTATGCAGAAGTGATTTAACTGTTCTTTGAACTTCATCCATAGATGCTTTGAAGTGTCCACCCAAAGCGAGCAGCACCTCTGTCCCTTCAGATTCCGCCATTCTCTCGGAATGCTTTCCAAGCACAAGATACGCATACATCAAATCGTTTTGGTCTGTTATAGCAAAACGATACCTTTCGTTTCCAATACGATTCCAAGGGGTCGAGACGTGCCAGTCATCTGGAACATCAACACGCAGTTCAATATCCACCACTTCACCGACGATAAACAGCGCATATCCGGGACAGAACATACAGTCTTCTTGAACGTACGGTGCTTCATCCCTACCGAATGCCCACTCCCGTTCATCATGATTCAGCAACACTTTGTAACGCAACGTCACAGGTAAATCATTCTCGACTTCAACCATCCATTGCGTTTTTCCAATCTCTGTGACTGGTATCTTTTTTCCCTTAGACCCGGTAGCCGTTAGATCTCGGAGATACCTACCATATCCATCGTACATACCATCAGTACCAAAGTGGCTCATAGATAAGAGCAACGGCTTTCGGCCCGTTTTAGCACGATTGTCTGTCTTCGGCGTTAGTACACACGCAACATTTGCCACGCGCCGTTCATTGGCATCTATTTTAACCTCATATCTCGCCGATGCAAGTTCCATCGGAGTATCAAGATTCTCAGGTTCACTAAAATTTCGGATGACGCGCCACTCTTCAATGGCAGCCTCGTCCCGATAATCGTTTTGCCATTTATAGGTCCATACATTGCCAATTTGCAAAGGGAGGTATTCTTGGTCTTCAACAGGAATCTTGTATTCAAGCAATTCGGCTTCTGTAACGACCCCGTTGGAATGTTCATATCTCAATTTAACAAGGCCAACACCCTCGGCAAACCATAGATAACGGGTGCCGTTCAAAAGCGCGTTTCGCAGCTCAGCCTTCGTATCCTGTACATCAGCGTCAGTGAAGAAAGTTTTATGCTTTAGGCAGTTCGAGAACGTGCCTGCTGAGACTTCTACAGGTTCATAACCCTCCAAACTACTTTTCGTCTGCATACGCCAGTGCCCTTTTTCTTTCCAAGTTTGCCCGATATCCAGCGGAAATTTGAAGAGGTCGATTTCATAGTGGCTCATGTAGTATAGCAACATATACCTCGGCGATGGATCACCACTACCGTGTCCTGCTGTACCGTAGTCGATGGATGTCAAAGCCCTATCGGTCTTCTTAAGGGTGAAATTCCCTTCTGCCAAATGATTCCCGCTTTCTGTAGCAGCACTGGCACTTAAAACAATGTTGCGTTCGGATTTATCTGTTTTTTTCATCAATTTCCTCCTTTATCGCCCACAATACTCGACCAGATGGCGCGTTGTAGGTCTGTGCTATCCATATTTTTCGTGATAGTAACATCAAGGGGTCCTGGTTCCAGTGGTGGTTTTTTCGAGGTGTCACCTGATAGTGTGATGGGCAGGATAATTTCTTTGCCTTCCCTTTTAAGGGTTAAGGCTACGGCATCACCGGATTTCCAATCTTTGGCAACCTCTCTGATGTCGTCAAATGTTTTCACCGGTGTGCCGTTGATGCCTATCAATTCGTCGTCATCCTGATACTGTGATGAATGATGGATGAACATACCTCGTCCTGTTGGACCGCCAAGCGATTTGATTTGAAGCATCTCAAAAAGGATATAATTGAGACTCGGAAGTCTCTCGCCAAAGGCTATCTCGGTATTCATACCTGCCGCTTTAAGATATTGCTCTAATGGCAGTCGCTCTGTCCTTTGCACATATTTGCTGAAGAAGGGTTTAAAATCTTTACCTGCAATCTGACTAACGATCCTGATGACATCGTTTATCGTATAGGTAACGTCGGTAAGACCGAATTCCCGATACATCTGCTTCATCACATCGTCCAAGCTGCTTCGGTTTTGTGTAAGTGTGCGAATTTGCAAGTCCAAAGCCGCAGCGATTAAACTGCCGCCGTCATAGACAAGTTCTCGGTTGGCGGATTTGTCTTCCCCTGCCTCGCGAATAGAAAGTTCACCCTGTCGAGATAGATACGATTCCCACCCGCGTTCAAAACTTCTGAGAAAATCGCTTTCAGAAGTAAATCCAAGGCGGACAGAGACAATATCTGAATAATATCCCGTGAAACCCGCGCTAAACCAATATTCTTGTCCTCTAAAATTGATAGCCTGAGTCCCAACCCAGAGAGAGGAAACCATGTATCCGACAAGCGGTAACCAAAAACGTCTGCTCGCTTTATCTAACTCGCCGCCGACGTGCACGCTGATGCTGCGTCCAGATGCCCCACCACCGGGATATCCTTTTTCGCCATACGGGTTGGCAACAAAAAGTATCTTACCTGTTGGGGTAGCATCAAATACATCTGAATACCCGTGCAGGAGGGACTCGATGGTAGGTTGGACCTCATCAATAGATGCTTTAAAACGTCCGCCGGTTGCAATCACGACCTCTGCCTCTCCCAATTTTGCCACACGTTTACTGTATTCACCAAGCACGAGATACGCGAACATCAGGTCGTCCTGATCCTCACATACGAAATGATGTTCATCCGACGCAATCTGCTCCCAAGGTGTTGAGACATGCCAGTTATCCGGCACGTCGACTTTTAGTTGAAGATCCTTGACTTCACCGACGATAAACAGCGCATATCCCGGCAAGAAAATGCAATCCTCTTGGACGTATGGTGCCTCATTCCGCCCAAAGGGCCAATCCCGCTCATCGTGATTTATTAACACTTTGTATTGCAGGGTTAAAGGTGATGTGCTTTCTACCTCGACAACCCATTGTGTTTTACCAATTTCCTCTATTAGTAATGTTTCACCGTTTACATCGGTAACCGTTAAATCTTGAAGATACCGGGCATATCCATCGTACAACCATTCTGTTCCAAAACGAGTCATGGACAAGAGCAACGACTTTCGGTCCCCTTTCGGACCCCTATCTGCTTTTGGTGTTAGGACACACTTGACATGTGCGACCCGCGGTTCATCGTCACTTATTTTCACCTCATATCTCGCCGAGGCAAGTGCCAAGGGGTTATCAAGATTTTTGGGGTGACTAAAATTCCTGGTGACGTGCCAACTTTCAATAATCGCCGCGTCGTTATAATCGTTGTGCCATTTGTATGTCCACTGCGTGCCTATTTGGGATGGGAAATATTCTTCATCCGCAAGGGGTGTTTCATATTCAAGTAATTCTGCTTCTGTAATGACACCATTAGAATGCTCATAACGCATCTTCACGAGTCCAACGCCTTTAGCGAACCACAGATAGCGCGTGCCGTTTAGGTATGCGTTTCCCTCTTCAGCGTCGGGTTCTTCTACGTCAGCGTCTGTGAACACAGTTATATGCTTCAGGCACGATGGAAAGGTTCCTGCTGAGACCTTGACTGTTTCATGCGCTTCCAAAGTTATCATTGCTTTAGATTTATGAGGACCCTCCGGCTCCCAACGATTCCCAATACCCAAAGGAAATTTAAAGAGATCTATCGCATTAGGGTGGATAATATAGTGCAGCAACATATACATTGGCAGTGGGTAGTCGCCATGGAGCCCCATCGTGCGGGAGCCGGTAGACGTGAAAACCTTATCAGTTTGCGTGAGTTCAAAACCGCCTTCTGCCAAGTGTTCTCCGCTTTCTGTTGTCGCGTTCGCTTGGATACTAATGTATCGCGGTTCATTTTTAAATAAATTTGGACCCAAGTTTTCTCGCAGCATCGACTCCTCCTGCTCCAGTCGCTTCCGCGCCCGATATAGCCGACTTTTTACTGTGTTCAAAGATACATCCAAACGCTCACTCACTTCTTCACAGGTTAAGCCGTTGAAATAGTGCAGGACCATCACAGAACGTTCAGATTCTGGCAGCTTTCGGAGGAGGCGTTCTACAACTTCACGTAACCCATCTGCTGACGCTTGCGTCTGTTTTTCGTCAAGATATTTCGTATAGGATACCGTTTCTAACTCAGCTTTAGGCATTGTATCTAAGGACTGCATCGTAATCGGCTTTCGCCGCAGCCACTCAATGCACTGACGCTTTGCTATCACATATAGCCATCCCAAAAAACGGTTGGGATCCCTCAAGGTAGGCAGCGATTTAAGAGCTTGAATGAAGGTGTCTTGTGTGATTTCTTGTGCCGCGTGGAAATCACCAATCTCACGCCATGCGAGTGAATGAATCCACTTCCGGTGCCTTTCCACCAGAGTCGTGAACGCAGCCTCATCACCTGCCAAGATGCGATGAATCAGGTCAACATCTTCGTTTTTCATGCGATCCTCCAAAGTCGTTTGATAGTAAGTTTCGGAAACCTGTGAGTTTCGCCGAAATGCCTCATGACGTTATGTCGTATTTTAAGGGAGGAAAGGTTGCATAAAATGCATTTTTATGCAAAATTTTTTCGTTGACGGGAAAATGGGGATGTATCTCAATGAATGGCGCGCTTAGCGAAAACTTAACAAATTTGCGGGTAGCCCGGTGATGCCTTTGATGTAACGGTAGCGGATGAGTTCCCTACGGATGTCTGCCTCTGCGGAGTTGCTATCATGGTGGTTTTAAGGGGTCAAGTTTTTTGGAGATTTCGGAGTTCTTGAAGTGGATCGGTTTGAGTTCTTATTTTTCGCTTACCCAATCTACGCTGACGATCTTCTACTTATCGTTTGCCATCTTTAACCGGTAAGGCATATACACCTCGGCGAATCCTGACAATCTCCCCAGTCTCCACAAGACGGGTGAGTTCATGTTGTATTGCCTCTGGATGTCCGTCAATGGCTGAAGTCAGTTCGGCTGTTTTTTTCTCGCCATCAGTAAGAAGGGAAAGAATTTGCTGACGGAAAGGGACACGTGGGATATTCCCGCCTCTAAGTCTTTGCAACACGCGGTTCGCCTGTCTTTCGGAGCAACCTAAGACCCGTTGAACTTCTTCGCGACTGGACTCAGCCGTTAGATTCTCACGCTCCTGTTCAAAGCGTTCGCGTATCGCTATCGCCTCAGGGAGTTTATCTAATCCACCGGCAATCTCAAAATCTTCCCAGTCAAAGATGGAAGTTTCAGGTCTATCGGTAATGTTCGGAAGTGGCAATCCGGTAATCAACACAATCCGTCTATCCGTCAATCGATCCAACTCAGCCTGCACAATAACCTCTGTGAGGGCATAAACAGCCTCTTCTTCGTAAATACTTTGGAGCCGTAGGTCTTTGTAGGTTCCCGACTCTATTTCGTCTTCGTAAGAGAGCGGTTTTTCATCGTTCCCAAATAACATCTGGGCGCGCTGCCAAATAGCCATCGTCGGTCGTCGCGGTGTTCCAACGACCCAAACGACATCTGCTGCTTCAGAAAGCGTGTCTGACATGCTCATCTTTTCGAAATCATCTACGAAGGAGACGTTCCTTTTCTTTGCGATGTCGTCCAAGCGTCTGGCAATATCTTTATTGGTTACAATTCCGTGTTTAACGTCCAAATCCGCCTCAAGTTCGGCGTGGATCCCGCGAAGAAAACGTCGTCCTGTTTCGGAGACACCTACATTACTCCAGTTGTGGTAGTCGAGGATGGTTTCTGATGGGTAGACGCCTGTGCGTATCTGAAAAACTCGGTTCCCTGGACTCCATGGTATGGGGTCAGTCCAGTAGGACTCAAGGTTTTCATCGGGGAACACTCTGTGAAGATGTTGCTCTGAGAATACGGAGGATACCAACAAAAGACGTTTGACGCTTGCGTGGAGCACAGGTGGCACCCAAAACCGCAGAACTTCACCATCCCAGCGGATCGGTGCATCTGTGTCTCGCGTGTAATGCGCGAAGAAACGCTTGAGTTGGTGCCAAAATGTCCAGTTTTGCTCCCGACAGACGGTTGGAAACGCTTGAATGCTTTCTACAGTTTCCGTATCCAAAATACCTAACGCAATCGCTTGCGTCATCGGCATCACAACTTTCAGGTCTTCATTAAGTGGAACAGATTGCGGAAAGACGCTGAGTCCTTTTGCCCTGAGTTTGTCTGCGGCGTTACTGTCTAAGGGGATGTAGGCGGAGGCACCACCTTCAAACTCGATGCTAAAGCGTGCCAATGGTTTTCCGGTATCAGCGTCAACGATCCGATGTGCTACTGCTCTGCCACGCACTCTAACTTGACACATCTGCTGGATAAGTGTTTCCTCTTGCCACTCAAAGGTCTGCATCACCGCGCGCACACCTTTGACGGCATCGCCGTAAAGTTTGCCCTTAATTTCCAAAGCACTCAGCAATGTTTTGGCGAAGTTCCCTAAGGCACAACCCTGCCAGTGAGTAGCCCATTCCTCCATAGTGTTTTTTGAGAGTTTACATTCGAGGAATAACTTATGTGTGCGCTCTTGGTTGAGAACACAAAGTCGTTCGGTTTCACCTTCTGGTTTGAGAATCTGTTCTACCAATTCGGTATATTGGGGATCAAAAAACAGTTGCGGGATCGTTAACATTTGTACTTTTGCTTGTTGTAATGCAGCAAATTGGGATAAGTATCCACGCTGCTGACATTCGGCATAGACGGGGCACTGTGGACAGATACTTTCATTGGGGTTCCCGCCCTTTTCCTCAAGCGCGGTGCACCGTTCTGAGTCTTCACAGACATTTCCGCGTTGAAAGGGTGTTTTTATACGCGCCTCAATAGGGATATCTTTTACTTCTTGCCAGAGGTGTGTTCGAGGTTTCCAGTAAACCACCGATGGCATATTCTGCTCTCGAAAGTATTTTTCCGCGCTTTCTGCGAATTTAGCCTCCGGCGTATTGACGGAAATTACGCCGCCACTGAGGAAATACGAGTCTTCTGACTGTTTGTCCCATGGACCTGTCCCTGTAATAACGCCAAGAATACGTACGCCGCGGTCGAAAATGCTTTCTATCTGAAACACATCCCTTTGGAGTATTTCATCGTTTTCGGTGTTATCATGTTGTCCTAATACCGGCGGGGGACGTTTGATCGCCAGCGGGCTGAGTTCATCTTCGCGTACCTGCTTCACTTTCACGGGGGTAGGGGTGCTTGTAGCATCTATCGGGGACGGAATACCTGTATCGTCCCAAACATCTGTGATTGGCGTAGATTGCGTCGGCAGCCCTATGTCAGGTGTAAATGCGCGGACCCATACGACACCATCTCTTTCTGATAGTAATGCGTCTTCACTGCCAACATCGCTTTCAGGTTGCGTCCAGTAGTAAAGACCATCTTCTTGTCGGACATAAGAAAATCCACACCGCAAGAACGCCTCTCTGGCAAGATCAAGGTGCTCTGAACCGAGCGATAGCGGCACACGGCTGACAATCTGTTTCGCTTCTGTGTCATCAGGGGCAGGGTCATGAAGTTTCGCACGGAGGGCATCAATAGGCGCGAATAGGACTTCTTTGGCAACGACCGGTGGGGCTAATAGGTCACCAATCAGAATCTCATAGCGTGCATCCCAGCGTGTGTGCCCTTTTTCGCCAAATATTTCAAGATACACGTCGCGTTGGTACGTATTTTCTGGTGTCGGAGTGTCTTTATAGATATACAACTTCGCTGCTTCGGTATTCGGGTGGAGATAATCCTGGACTCTACAGGAGAAGCGGAGTCCACCGGATTTTCCTAATGTTAGAAGCGGGTTGTTAACAATATTGACGAGTGCCTCAATACAAGCGACAACGGCCTCTGGTGCAGCACAGATCACCTCATACTTGAAGTGCAGATCGTGCCATCGCGCCCCATTGCGTTCCGAAGGAACGCCTGTATACAGTTGAATACCCCACGAGGCATCCCATCGTTTAATGCCCCAATCCGTTATGCCTTGGCGTTTCAAGAATCGCTTGCCCTTAAAATCTCCAGGGCCCCGATCATGCCAAGGGGCGTGTCCCATAGGCATGATTGAGATATCGGCTTGCTCCAGGTCATGAAGCATGACAGGGTAGCGGTGCGCACAGTAAACTGTGTACTGGCGCGGATGATCCTTTGTATACATTGCCGGTGTTGCCACTGTCTTGCGTTGTCGAAGAGGCTTTTCATGCCGTTGATGACAGCGCTGAACAATGTTTTTCAGGGAATCCATCGCCATTGGGAGCCTCCTAAACTAAATTGTAAAACCTATTCTCGCACTGACGAATACTACTATTATTAACCTATATTATATCAAAGTTTATCTCTCTAATTCAAGTTTTTCAGGGAAAAGAGAGGTGGAAAGCCATACATATTCAGATAGAAAAGATCATAGTTGTGCAATTTTACATGGCTTTCTGAGTTTAATAGACGTTTTTTTCGCAAGTTAAGCAATTTTTCTGCAAATTTAATTTGACTTATCAATCAGGATAAAGTATAATTTACTGATATTAGGACGATTTATTATAAAATACGCAAATTATTAAAATTGTCCTAATATCATTTATGTTAACTGAGTTGTGTTCTCGCTGTGATAGAAACTCTCTATTCATCGTATCGTAAAGCCTATTTGTTTATCTGTTACAGCTACTTCTAAGTGCGATAAGGCACAGTGTTCAAAATAAATTGTGTAAACGGAGGAAATAGGTATATGGTATCTGTTTTCAACAGATTTTCAGTGGCTTTGACGATTTTTATCTGTAGTGTCGTTCCCCTTTTTACAGGTTGTGATGAGGCGCGCGTTGGAGAAACGCTAACGACAATAGACCTATTTTTTCTGTAGGCAATCCTCGGTTGCAACTATGGTGAATTGTAGGAATAAGTAGCCACTTACCAGTAGTTTGATCTCTTCGTGAAGCCTCCAAAGTTCCCTACCCTCTGATAGGGGGATATGGGACGTTGGGGATTAGGGGATAGGGGATTTAGGGGTTAATCCCCTACCCCCTTTATAAGGGGAGATTATGGGGCGCGGGTTAGCGGTTGCCTAGGCATTGAGGGTGTCTCAGTCACTATAAAATCTAACATATATTGACCTGTCTACGTTTACAAGGAGTTGAAATTGAAAAGATTTTACATTTTTTTTCTTGTTTTTATCGCGCTTGCATCCATAAATGGGTGTGACGGTAGGATTAAACTTCCGCAGCTAATAATACCCCAAGACGATAATGTCGAACCCCCGTTTGGTGATTTTCAGACCCCTTTTGAAATGCTACCTTCTGATCTGAGTGCCACATTTGCACGCGGTGAAGCGGCATTTATGAAAGTCTTCACAGTGGAAGAAGGCTTAGGACCTATTTTTAATCAGGCGGGATGTGTCAGTTGCCATCCCGGAAATGGGCGCGGTATGCCAGACCTATCGCTCATCCGATTTAGCATGGGACATAATCTCATACCTGATATGGGGGGCCCCCAACTTCAAGACAAAGCCATCCCTGGTGTACCTTACGAGACACTTCCGATGGGTGTGGATAAATCGACACGTCTGCCGCCACCGGTTTTCGGAATGGGACTTATCGAAAATATACCTGTTGAGACTATCTTATCCTACGCCGATGAAGCCGATACTGATGGCGATGGTATTTCTGGCAGACCGCACTGGGTAGCTGCCCCGGATTTTGTGCCGACTACGGAGATTGGTAGTGGACCGGCAGAACAACTTGGGAGGTTCGGACGCAAGGCATCCGTCTCGTCGTTAGTTCAGCAGACTGCGACAGCATTCCAGCAAGACATGGGTGTTACCAACAGTTTTCTACAAGAGGAGCCTTCCGATACAGGTGACACTGTTCTGGACCCAGAGATTGGCAGTTCAACGGTCCTGGATATTGTAGTCTTCATGCGGTTGCTTGCGCCGCCACCCCGTGGTGAGATCACAGAAGAAGTCAAAAGGGGAGATGCGATTTTCAACAGGATTGGGTGTGCTTCTTGCCACGTTCCAACAATGCAAACGGGCCCCTCTCCGATTGCGGCTTTGAACAAGATAGATATCCACGCTTACTCTGATTTCCTTTTGCATGATATGGGTGAGGAGTTAGCGGATAACCGTCCTGATGGTGATGCTACGGGGACAGAATGGCGGACACCACCGCTCTGGGGAACGCGATTGGTCGCAGAATTCTTGGGCGGCACACCTTTTTTCCTTCACGATGGTCGCGCAACGACGCTTGAAGGGGCCATCCGCGCACACGGTGGTGAGGCACAGAACGCAAAGGAAGCGTTCTTCAATCTCTCTGAGGCACAGCAACAGGCAGTCATCACCTTCCTTGAGTCACTTTAGCAATGATTAGAGAAGCCCACTCATGACGCAAATAATCAGCAGCATTGGGGGTATATATATACTGTGAAAATCACCGTATCTGAAAAAGAAGAAGTCCTTATTTTTCGGTTGGAGGGTAGGGTGATCTCTCCAAGTATCAAAAAGGTTTTGGAAACTGTGGAGGAAACACTCACCCGACATGCCTCATCTCCAAGACTTGTGTTTGACTTTAGAAAAGTAACTCAAATAGATGGTGCTGGGCTCGGTACGCTCATGAAAATCCATGTTAGGATCTTCCCGCGTGGGGGGAAAATTGCAGCAATTAATATGAACAAACATATCCGAAACGTCGTTGTCAGAACGCGAGTCATCGCCATTCTTGAATGTTTTAAAAGTGAAGACGATGCCGTTAGTGCCTTATTACAGTACCACTAACGAGATCTGGTCTAACTTCAGGTTTAGGCGCGCTGCTAAGGCGCGCCTACAATTATAATGACCATATTGATGTTGGACTAATAATCAGCGATGGAGCCATCTGCCAATCGGCTGTTGGGCCATGTGAAGCGTCTACCCTGATCCTGTCCGACTTCAATAACCTTTGCCTCATCTACAACAACACCTAAACCCGGTCCTTCAGGCAGCGAAACGTAACCTTCCTCATCCATCTCCCATGTTTTATGGGCAACTCCCGCTGGAAGAACGTTCTCATAGCCTTCGTGGATAAGGAAAAACGGCACGGCAGCTGACAAGTGGAAACTCGCGGTCAGACCGAGATAGGACATCGTGCAGTGCGGTGCGATCGGTACGTGATGCGCCTCCGCGAGTGCAGCGACCTTCTTAACCTGTGTGATGCCGCCGCCGTGTCCACAATCCGGTTGAAGAATATCAATCACCTGCGCTTCAAGGATTTCGCGGACCTCCCATATTGTGCGGTCGCGTTCTCCAGTCGCCAGCGGCACGGGGACGGATTCTCGGATTTTCCGCATCACCTCAATATTGCCTGGCACCCATGCCTCCTCAAGGAAAAGTAGGTCATCAGGCTTCAGGTAACTCGCGAATTGTTTGACGATAGGCGGCGGTAGGCAACTGTGTGCATCAAACATCACCGCGCCATCGGAACCGACCTTTTCCCGCGCATCATGCACGCGTTCAACCATGTCAGCAATCTCATCAGGAGTGCCTGCGAATGGTTTAGAACCTCCGGGTCCCGTTTTAATTGCTTTCGGACTCGGATATTTCCAAATCTTATCGCGGCAGGGACCACCAAGTAGTCGGTACACCGGCACACCCCAAAGCTTCCCAGCAATATCCCACAATGCCATGTCAATAGCCGAGATGGTATGGACCATCAATCCGCCGCCTCGGATATTGCGATGCGCACGAAACAGTCGTTGCCAGTGGTGCTCAATCCGCGTCGGGTTTTCGCCGATAATCATTTCGGATAAGGATCGTGCCAATTCGCAGGTGACAGTTGTCTCCATATTATTGATCTCACCCCACCCCGTAACACCCATATTCGTTTCAATCTTGACGTAGGCTTTCACACCCATTGGAAAAGCCTCAAGGTTTGTCACCCGAATCTGGGAACCTTTATCTTCATAATCTGCCATCTGATAATTCCTCTCTTTTGATGGAGTCTACAAGTCTATATTTGCTGTATAGTTTGCAACGTTTCCATAGGTTTGTCAAGGAAAACGATTTGACAAAAACAACGAAGGAGTGATAGAATAGTGCAACAGGATTTCAAACGGTTGGTTTGCAAACTACGCCAAGATAAGGAGACGAACAGATGGCAAATCAGACATATCGCGTCGGAATCATCGGTTGTGGCGGGATGGGCAGGTCTCACTCCAGGGCATGGGGTAACAATCCCAGGGCAGAAGTCGTCGCAGCGATGGACATCTTTGAAGAAGCAGCGCAACGCGTCTCAGACGAGTACGATGTCCCTGCTATTTACACCGACGTTGATGAGATGTTGGGAAAAGAAGATTTGGATATCGTCAGTATCACAACATGGCAAGGCCCGCGGGCGGAAGCCACTGTCGCGGCAGCGAAGGCAGGCGTAAAGGGGATTATCGGTGAGAAACCTATGGCTGCCTCACTCGGACAAGCTGACGCTATGCTTGATGCTTGCCAAGGGAACGATGTCAAACTTATCATCGGCCACCAAGGCAGATATTCCGCCGCAAATATAGAGGCACGTAGGCTCGTCGCTGCAGGGGCGATTGGTGAACCGACAACGCTCCACCACAGTGCAAAAAAACACGCGGGACTGCTCAATACAGGCACGCACGCGATCGACGGTTGGCGATTCACTTTGTCCGACCCTGAAACTTTATGGGTGATCGGGCAGACATCCCGTACGACTGACCGGTGGGAACGCCGTACGATTTGTGAAGACCTCTGTATGGGGTTAGTCTGCTTTGAAGGTGGCGCGCGGGGGATCTATGAAGGCGACTTACCGGATCCGCCCGTCTCAATGCCTAAAATTGCTGGTACAGAGGGGCAAATTCGCAACGGACCTGACGGGACACTTCTCCTCCAAAACGGAGATGCCCAGGGATGGCAGACCATTACACCGCCACCAGAACCTAAGAACCAGTTTCAGGAACTGATCGAGTGGATTGAGGGCGATATCTCTGACCATCGCGGCAGTGGCGTGCAGGCGCGTTACACGCTTGAAATCATGTTGGCTATCTACGAATCCTTGCGCATCAAGGATGTCGTCAACATGCCGATGGAAACCAAAGAATTGCCGCTCGAACTCATGGTTAACGATGGCACGCTGCCTGTTCTCGAAGAGGGACGCTATGATCTGCGCGCGCCGTTTGAAGGGCAAACGCGGAAGCGGTAATCTGTAGTTTTCAGTTCTCAGTTGTCAGTTATCGGTGGGGATAGTATTCGGTTATTGTAAGGTGTTTTATGCAGATTACGCTTTCAAGGACTGATGACCTTTCCGCTGGTAACTGAAATGGGAAAGGAGCGAATGGATGGAGAAGAGGGGTAGACGCTCATTTTTAGAAATTGCGACTGCGTTTATCGGTGGAATACTCGGCCTTGCTGCCGGTATTCCGCTTATCGGTTTCGCGATTTCACCGGCTTTCAAAAAAGGCGAATCGAAATGGGTCGATTTGGGTCTCGCTGACCGACTCAAAAACAGCCATTTTAAAAAGGTGGACTATACCTTCACGGCAAAAGACGGCTGGGTCAAAGCAACGAAAAAACGTTCCGTCTATGTAACTGATACCGGTAACGGAGAGTGGAGCGTCTTTTCGCGAACCTGTTCACATCTCGGTTGCCTCGTCCGGTGGGATGGACAGAAAGAATCGTTTCTCTGTCCCTGTCACGGCGCAATATTCGATAAGACGGGTGCTGTTATTGCCGGTCCACCACCAGAACCGTTGCAGAAACTCGAAACCAAGGTTGAAGCGGGTATTCTATACGTAAAGGAAACATAGTTTCTTTTTACGATTGGGTTTTCGCTCCAATTTTTCAGCCTCTTCCCAGTAACGGGTGGGACCCTTGTCGAAATCGGGTTTCTGACAAATTTGGAGTCTTTTTTCGCTAATTAACTGAAATGTGGTGGTGTTTGACGAGGTTTTCACGCGTTGACAACCCTGAAACCTTCAAGGGATCGAGGCATGACTATAAAACAATTTCTGAACGAACGTCTCCCGTTAGGGGAGTTCTCCGCACATCTGCGCAAACCGCTGCCGAAACACATCAACCTGCTTTTCTCACTCGGCAGTTTGGCAATGTTTCTGCTCCTATTGCAAGCAGTGACAGGCGCATTTCTCGCATTCTACTACTCGCCTTCACCCGAACATGCGCATAACGCGGTAACCTATATCAGCACAGAGGTCCCGTTCGGCGCGTTCGTGCGCGGTTTGCACCATTGGGGTGCAAGCGCGATGGTCATCATCGTTGTTCTACATCTGCTTCGTGTCGTGCTCTACAGTTCATACAAAGCCCCGCGAGAACTGACTTGGATATTCGGTGTGCTTCTTCTCTTGATTGTCCTCGGTTTCGGATTCACAGGCTACCTGCTTCCGTGGGATGAAAAGGCGTATTGGGCAACAGTCGTCGGTGTGGAAATCGCCAGCACTGCACCCGGATTAGGTGATTTTGTTGCTAAGGTGATGCGCGGCGGTGCAGAAATCGGAGCGGTGACGCTGTCGAGGTTTTACGCACTCCACACAATCTGGCTACCTTGGTTAGCGTTCGGGTTGGTCGGTGTGCATCTCTTCTTCGTCAGATATTACGGTTCTTCAGGCACACCAAAAAATACACCAGAGGAGATGAAAACCGGAAAACCGTTTTATCCGCATCAGGTATTTGAAGATGTTGTCGGCATGTTGATTCTTTTTATAGTTCTTGCGGTTGTGGCGTTGTTCGTTCCTGTTCCGCTCGAAGATGTCGCTGATCCGACGAATGCGGATTATGATCCGCGTCCTGAATGGTATTTCCTGTTCCTATTCCAACTCCTGAAGTATTTCCAAGGTCCCTTTGAAGTTATCGGAACGTTTATAATTCCGACGGTCGGCATGCTGCTACTCCTATTCCTCCCCTTCTTGGACAGAAGCGAGCGGGCTGTCCTCTGGAAACGTCCAATTGCGCTGACGGTCACAAGTGTCAGCGTTATAGGGATTGTGGTTTTGACGATCCTCGGTGGCACTTCAAAGAAACTTGAAACACAAGAAACCGCGCAACCCACAGAGGCAATTCAAGGAACTGCAACACCGGATACGGAAACAGAACAGGCCGAAGAAGGAGAAGAGGTGTTTGACTTCCAACTCACAGAGGAAGAGATTGAAGACGCAGTAGAAGTGGAAGCATCGCAATAACTCTCTTGATGCGTTTGCAGCTTTATGAAAAACCGAAATCTGGAAGCACAATTCACCCTTTTTCCGGTAGATAACGAATTTGAAGTCCCAAAAGAGGAAACGACCTCTGACGGGGCAGAGTTGGTTTCATTCCGAGAGTTAGTCCCCGAAATCAATGATACGGGGTACCTGACACACGCTATTTATGCCTATCCCGCGAAATTCATCCCACAGATCGTCCGTTACGCAATCAATACCTATACAAAGGAAGGAGATTGGATTGTCGATCCGTTCTCGGGTTCAGGAACAGTCGGTGTTGAGGCGTATTTGTGCAAACGCAACGCTGTTTTACTCGACTTGAACTTTCTTTTAAATCATATCATGCCCCTCAAGGTTTATCGTGGTAAAGAGAGATTGCACGAAGCAGATTTGTTCAAACTGTTAGGGACGATCCGAGAGAGTAATCACCAATTCATACCTGCTTGGTCGAATGTTGCCTACTGGTACCCACCTGAAATCTTAGAGGTTTTATCACACTATTGGGGTTTCATCAACCATACAGATGACGGAATCTATGCCCCTATTATTAAATCTGCATTGTTGAAGGTGAGCAAACGCTTTTCCTATACGGAAGATAGGACACCTAAACTCGCCAGATCCAAGCGCAAGCTGCAGGCTATAGAGGCGTTGCTTAAGGAAAATTGGAGAGAACAATTAGATGAGATGCTTCAGAGCCTCTCCTTGAAAACGTTAAGAAACCTCAACGACTTCGTGGTATATACACAGCAGCACCATCTTGAAGATTCTGGACAAGTTGAATTTCATGGAGGGGTTGATTCGTCGAATGTCGCTGTGCCGCGAGTATGTGATGCCCTCATAACGTCGCCGCCTTATCTGCAGGCACAGGAATATATCCGATCCACGAAGATGGAACTGTTTTGGTTAGGACACACCGAGGGAGAGGTACAAGCGTTATCGCGGCTTGAAATCCCGTATCGGAAGGCAGATCGGATAATTCAGACGGAAACATTGGATAAAATTCGGGGGATACTCACGCGGGATGACCTCCAAAAACGGTTGGATTCCTATTTTTGCCATACAGTCAACGCGCTTGAAAATTCGATGCGTCAATTGAAACTGAACGCGGCAGCTTGTATCTTTGTGGGTAATCCACGGATTGACGGTATAGTTGTCGAAATATGGCGGATATTGGCGGAGTATTTCACGGAACGTGGATTCGCGTTTGAAAAGGTCTATGAGGATAGGATTAAAACGCGGAAGTTATTCGGGGCGCGGAAGAATAAGAACCCGGACGGGATGAGATCAGAATTCTTGCTGATCTTGAGAAAGAACGCTATCTATTAAACAGCTGCTCCGCATCGCGGATCTCTTCTTCAAGATGCGGAAGTCCCTTTGCCCGATCCAAAAACGTCTCCAGATAGCGGCGCATCATGAGCGGATCGCCATTTTTTTTATAGGCGTGTGCGAGGCGATAATAAGCCTCCGCATCGCTGTCGTCAAGAGATAGCCCTTTTTCGTAGGATTGGATCGCGCGGAGGAACTGTCCGTTTTCCTCGTAAGCGAGTCCGATGTTGAAATAGACATCCGCGTCGCCCGCTTCGATTTCAAGTGCTGACTCATAATACTTAATGGCATCCTCATACATATTGCGGTTAAGGTAAGCATCGGCGAGGTTGTAATAGGCATCAACAAAGGTTGGCTCCGATTCAATTGCGCTGCTGTAGGCTGCGAGTGCCTCCTCAAACCGATCTGTCATATTGTAGGCGTAGCCGAGATTGTTATAGAAGACCGGGTTTTCCGGCGACAACTCCAATGCAGCTTGAAACATCTCAATCGCAAGGATAAACAGACGGAGATCGGTATAAACCAAACCGAGATTGTTATAGGCATGTTCGTGTTTGTCATCAAGCGCGATGGCGTTTTGGAAGGATTCTATCGCTTTCTCGGACTCACCTAATTCACGATAGATTTTACCGAGTTCAAGGTGTCCTTCCGCATCTGTCGGGTTGAGTGCTTGTCCCATTCTTAGTTTTAGGGCATCCCGTTGCAGCTCGCGCTTCTGTTGCTGCTCCGGATCCGGAGGCGTACATCCAAACAGCCCGCTTACTAAAAGCGCGATTAATATTACGGTGAAATGCCTGACATGAAAAAGGAAAATAAGAACGTACTTATTCACGGAAACGTCCCAACTTAATCAGAAACCGATGATCAGCACAACGTGCTGGTCATAGCAAGAGGTGATAGTTAAAAAAATGATTATTGATACACATACACATTTCTACGATCCAACGCGACCTGAAGGTGTACCCTGGCCCAACCCTAACGACGAAGTCCTTTACAGACGGGTGATGCCGGAAGATTTCAAAGCCCTCGCTGTCCCCGAAGGCGCGACGGGTACAGTCGTCGTGGAGGCAAGTAAGTGGCTTGAGGATAACCAGTGGATTCTTGACCTTGCCGCAGATGAGCCTTTTATTGTCGGGTTTGTTGGACACTTGGAACCCGACGACGCGGATTTTGAAGATAACCTGAACCAGTTCTCCGCAAATCCACTTTTTCGCGGGATACGTCTCGGCGGCGGACACTTACAAGCCATCGGCGAAACTACTTTTATGGCGAATATTGAGAAGTTAGCAGCGAAAGAACTCACCTTGGATCTGCTGATTAATCCCGAAATGCTATCAACGCTGCCAGCATTGGTCGAACATACACCGGAGATGCGCATTGTCATCAACCATATTGCGGGGGTGCGTATATCAGAAGAGCCACCCGACGCGGGATGGGTCTCCGCAATCAATGAAGTGGCGCGCTATCCAAACATCTATTGCAAGGTCTCAGGCTTGGTAGAACACACCGGACAAACGCCAGCACCGACGGATGTTGCCTACTACACGCCAACTATTGATGTCCTATGGGACGCGTTTGGCGAGGATAGACTCATCTATGGAAGCAACTGGCCCGTCTCGGAACGTTTCGCGCCGTATAAAGTCGTGCAACAGATTGTGGACGACTATTTCAGCGCGAAAGGCGATGCTATCAAGGCGAAGTACTTCTGGCAGAATGCCAAGGCAGCGTACAAATTATCTGTGTAGTGGCTATCAGCCATCGAAAACCTTTGAAGGTTTGTAAAGTGTTCTAAAGTTCGTAAAGATGACAACTTCCCAACTTTAGCACACTTTTTACTTGCTAACTTTCCAGACAGAAACTGAGGGTTGATGGCTCTTACGCTACCCAACGCATAAACTCACCTGCTGGTTGCCGTTTCGGTTCTTTAATTTCTTCGGGATAACCGGTATAGAAGAAGCCGATGATGTACTCTTGCGATGAATCAATGTCCAGCAGCTGATACGTCTGTTCTTCCATGGTGATTCTACCGGTGCTCCACTGCATCCCAACGCCGGCATCCCATGCGGCGAGTTGGACGTTCTGCATTGCACAGCAGGCGGCGGCATAATCTTCCCGTTGACGTTGTTCGTCGCCGTCTTGGACGCAGGACACTGCAATAATTGTCGGCTTGGACATGAACTTCTCGTAAGCCAGTTCACCGATTTTGGCGAGATTTTCGGCATCAACGTGGTCGGGTGTATCCTCTATCTTAATTTCGCGGTAGCGGTCTGCAAGGATTAGTTTTGTTTCCTTGCCAATCACTGTAAACCGCCAAGGTTCGGTGACATGATGATTCGGTGCCCATATTCCGAAACTGAAAACCTGTTCGATGACATCGTTCGGTACGGGTTCCGGTTTGAACTTGAAAATAGTGCGTCGTGAAAGAATCGCGTCTTTAACATCCATTATGTTGCATCCTCCTTATGAAATTGAATTATACCGTATTGTGCCGTTAATTGCAAACCATCGTTTTTTCTGAATTTCGCATTACAGTCGGAACAAAGAAGAAGTATAGAACCTTCGCCATATCCAATCATCTTTAACAAAAGATTTACTGCGTTACAGATCTCACACAACGGAATCCACGAGCTTTGTTTGCGATTTTTGGGGTGAACCTTGTGCGATCAGAGACTCGCACAAACTTGGCGTTACTTACCCAAGAGCCGCCGCGTAACACACGGACGGTTTTAACATTCGTCCAATCAGATAAGATATTATCCATGGTTCCACCGGCAAGTGGATTATGACTTGGAGAAATGGCGTAAAAGTTGGGATTGTATTCATCAAGGCACCATTCCCAGACGTTGCCTGCCATATCGTACAAGCCGCTTTTGTCCGGAGGATACGTTCCGACGGGTGTCGTATCGCCGACATTTTCACCATAGTTTGCTCTGTCGGCATTGATGGTACGCCAAGCCCCACGCGCGGCGCGCTCCCATTCTGCTTCTGTCGGCAGGCGTTTCCCGCGCCACTCTGCATAAGCCATTGCTGCGTACCAACTTACATAAACAACGGGGTGGTTGCCTTTGTCGGGTGGGTAATCGTTTCCATTCCAATGTTTCAGATAATCTCCGTCGTGGTATTTTTTTGGGATACGATTTTTCTGCCACTGCGGGTTAGCATCAATAAATTCCTTGTATTGTGCATTTGTCGTTTCGTATTTGTCCATATAGAACGCATCAAGGTGGACGTTGTGCTGTGGCTTCTCATCAGTTTCGGCATCTTTTTGCCAGCTTCCCATTGTAAAAAATCTGCCTGCCCTAAAGAACGCCATATCAGGTGGGATCGGACTTCGCGGACCTGCCACATCTCGAAGTTTACCATCTATCATTCTAAGATGTCCTGTGATTGCTTTATCGAGGGAATCTGTAAGGTTACCGCGCCAATCCTCTTCTCTTATATAAGTCATAGCGATCGTGTTCGTGGCTGGATCGGCGGCAGTCAGCCCCCAGATACCTGATCGATCCCCTAACGCGATTTCCTCAACAGTTCTGAGCGTTTTTTTGTCAACCGCGTGGAGATTCCTAAAGATTCCCGAACCCCCGCCCCAGTCGTCTAAAGGGACAAAAATGTACCGATTCGTTTCAACTGCATACTTAGATAGGATTCTATAATAACTATCGGTCCTGCCATCTTTATTGTTATCGGAGGGGAGTTCTATGTAATCAGAGGTGCGGATTACGTTCTCACCTTGAAAAATTACTTCAGTACTTCCGTCTCCGCTTAACCACTCAACGACAAACGTAGTTTTGGTGAGTGCTTCTTCCAGAGGTATTCCTAATTTAACAAAGTCTTCAGCAGATTCTCCTTTAACTTGCAGTTGTTGTGTATACGCAACGTGTTGGTTCAGGGCTAATATCAGTAGATAAGTGATGATGTAAAAGGTTTTCATATTTTCTCCATTGTATTGGACAGCTACGGCACACGGCGTGTGCCTGCTACTTTTAATTCCATCCAACCGATTGCAAGTAGAGATGCCAGAGGGTATCGCCCCACAAAAGGACGATCACGGCGGCACCTGCGAGGAAGGGACCGTACGGAATAGGGCTTTGCCGACTTTTCACGCCAGAGACAATGAGAATAGTTCCCACAACCGCACCGCTGAAGGCAGAAAAGGCTATGACCATTGCCAATTCGGGCCAGGCACCGAGGAACAATCCGTTGAGTGCCATCAGTTTGATGTCTCCACCGCCCATCGCTGTTTTGCGTAAGACTGCACTTCCAATCACTGCAACTAACCATAACGCCATACCACCGGCAACAGCACCAATGAGGCGTATCAGGAGGTACCAGACATCGGCGCGTTGATACGCAATTGTGCAAACAATAACAAAACCGAGAATTGCCCCTGTTGCGATGAGGACATTTGGAATAATATAGTGCTGTGCATCAATGACGGAGATCGGCAGTAGCATTGAGACGAAAGCGAGCGCGAGCAGAAATTCGAGGGTCAGCCCGAAACGGTAATATAGAAAGAGAAATATCCCTGCCGTAGCAAGTTCAATGAAGGGGTATAGCACGGAAATTGTCGCCTTGCAATGCCGACACTTTCCCCGCAAAAGCAGGTAACTCAAAATAGGGATATTGTCGTAAGGGCTTATCGGTTCACTACATTCGGGACAAAAGGAGCGGCGTGGTGAATGAATCGATAGGTCTTCGCGTGGAATTCGGTAGATACAGACATTGAGAAAACTGCCGATTGCTAAACCAAAGAAGAAAATAAAGACCCACATATTTTTTTTGTTGTTAGTCCTCAATTTCCAGTTTCCAGTTTCCAGTTACAAGAGGTTTGGGATAGTTCCGAAGTTTCTTTCTGGTTACTGGCCACTGGCTACTGGGAACTGATACTCTGATAACTAATTACCACCAATATTTCTCACCGAGCTGCGCGTCGGAGTGATAAACTCTGCTGATTTCCGCAACACCGCCGACTCGATATTTTTCGGGGGCGCGTGGGTGATTTTTTGCTATCCCTACCTTATAGCTATCTTGAAGAAGTACATAACGACCTCCCCAAGGCGTTTCAGGAACAGATCCCAGATAATTCCCGCGCCACCCCGCAACACCCGGATCCGTCACCAGTGCATCCAAACTCGTCGGATAATTCCCCGTATGCCTGTGGTATTTCTTGATAGCAACAGCGACGGTTTCAACGTCTATATCTGCTGTGCTGACCTTACGCTGTTCTAACCAGGGTGGAAAAGAGAGTACGCCAATCACAGCAATTATGGCAATGAGAATAAGCAATTGAAGGCGGGTCATCCCGCCGTTTTTGATGATGTTATTCTGTAGCATCTTTAGCCCAAACTATTCCTCGGAATCCGGACGGGAAATACCGTACTTATTCATTTTTTTATACAAGTTGCTCCGCTCAACCTCTAATGCCTCCGCGGTACGCCGGATGTTCCAGTTAAATTCCTCCAAAGCCGCGAGAATGCACTGCGCCTCGGCGGTATCCATCATCTGACTTAAGGCGGTCCCGGGTTTGTAGAGTGCTACGCTTGGGAGCGACTGTAAGGCACCAAGATCCAGTGCCTCATCTGCGAGTTGAGATGACGCGGATAATTGTGGTATTAGGGACAGTGCCTCCGCAACATCGGGTGCCATGACGACATCTCTATTCACCATAATAAGGAGGCGTTCGACGATGTTCTTTAGTTCGCGGATGTTCCCGGGCCAGTTGTAACTTTGAAACACAGCGTAAGCCCCCGGATCAATGGCTTTGGGAGTAGACCCCATATTGAGTTGCAGGTGTTCGGCGAAATGCTGGACTAATAACGGAATATCCTCCGCACGTTCCCGAAGCGGTGGCACCGTAATAGGTACAACATTTAGTCGATAGAAGAGATCCCGTCGAAAGTGTCCGTTGTCAATTTCTTCAGGAAGGTTTTTGTTAGTTGCAGCGATAATACGGACATCAACTGTCCGGATCTGGTTGCCGCCGAGGCGTTCAACTTCTCCGGTTTCAATGACGCGGAGTACTTTTGCTTGTGCTTTTAGGCTCATATCTCCAATTTCATCAAGAAAAAGGGTTCCACCGTCAGCGAGTTCAAAACGTCCCTGCCTTCGGGAATCCGCGCCCGTAAACGCGCCGCGCTCATGTCCGAAGAGTTCGCTCTCAATGAGTTCATCGGGTAAGGCAGCGCAGTTGAGTGGAATGAAAGTTTTTGCCGCACGTTCGCTTTTTTGATGAATAGCGTTGGCGACAAGCTGCTTGCCGGTGCCGTTTTCGCCAGAGATCAGGACACCGAGTCCGCTTCCGGCGACCCGATCAATTTGTGAGCGAAGGTGTGAAATGGTGGCACTTTCACCCACCATCTCATCAATTGCTATAATTTGAGATTTTAGAATCTCGTTTTCTTGTGATAAACGCGATATCTCAAGAAACGGCTGGACACTGGACAGGATTTTATCGATACTAATTGGCTTGGTGATGTACCGTTTTGCACCGAGCTCCATTGTTTTAGTGGCGATTTCGATATCTTGTTGCGCAGACATCATCACGACATTTAATTCTGGATAGCGTTCACGGAGTTTCACAAGCGTTTGGACACCATCCATGCCGTTTTCCATACGGATATCCAACAGCACCAGATCAACATCAGTTTTCATCGCCTGTTGCAAGGCTTCCTCACCACTCGCAGCTGTAAGTGCTTGATAACCCCGCATCTTGAGGCCTTGGGATAGCATCTTAAGCGTATTTTTTTCGTCGTCTACGATCAAAAAAGTTTCCATTATCTTCGTCCTAACACATCGTGTTTAAAGTTCATTCTTGAGTATTTGTTGACCGTTCTTCTGTTTCCAGTTTAGGTCCCAAACCTATGAGGGGTGTCAATTCTTCCGGTTCTGGCGTTAATTCTTCGGAATGTTCACTTGGGTCGTTAGGAAAATGAATACGGACCGTTGTGTCTACGCCCTCGGTACTTTGAAAATTAATCTCAGCCCCATGTTCGGCAACAATCTGTCTGACAATTGGTATTCCGAGTCCGCGTCCATCTGTTTCTGACTTCGTTGTGAAATACGGTACAAAAAGATTCGCCATCGTTTCATCGGACATACCATGCCCCGTATCGTGGATTTCCAGTGAAACCGTGCCGTGGGTGTCCGTGTTTATTGTCCCATCGTCTTTACTGTTTTCATTGTTCTGTGGATCCGCCTGTGGTGAATTTGGCGTGAAATAGGTTTTCACCGTAAGTGTCCCGCCATCAGGCATCGCTTCAATCGCGTTTTTCAGGAGATTACCGAGCACCTGTGCGATCTGCTCTGGGTCAATCAAGAGTTGTGGAAGTGCTCCTAGCTCAGTTTCAACCTGAATCTTAGAAATGTTTTCGAGCCAAAATTCATCGGTAGCATTCGAGTGCGTCAAGTTCTCGTGTTCTGAAATCACCGCCGGACCTTCATTTTCCCGATCAAGAACCGGTACCTGGCCCCCCGTGTATAACGTCAAGATAGATTTCACAATATCATTGAGTTGGCTGGGTTTTTTCTGTGGTTTCGGCATCCGTGCAAATTGATGAAACTCATCTATTAACTTTCCGATGCGGTCAACTTCCTCAATGACGGTGTCCGTACACTCCCTAAATATCTGCTCGAAAACCTCAGGTTTAGATTTTGCCTGCTGTAAATTTTCGACAGAGAGTCGGATCGGGAAAAGCGGATTTTTGATTTCGTGCGCCACCTGTCGTGCGACGTCTCGCCATGTTGCTGCCCGTTCTGCCGCCATACGTTCCTCTAAACTGAGTTTCAGGTCTCGCGCCATTCGGTTGAACCCATCTGCGAGTTGTCCTATCTCATTGTGTGATTGGATGACAACGCGATGATCGAGATTACCGGCAGCGATATGGCCAACTCCTTCACGTAGGGTCGCAATCGGACGGGTGATACGACGACTGATGATATAACTAATGAGGTAAACCAATACCAGCCCAACGACACCACTTAAAAGCAGTGTGAGTGTAAGCTCCTGCTGCCATTTCATCTGGCGTGCGTGCGAATATGCGACGATTAAGTCAACAGGTGGTGTCTCACGTGTCGTCGCGAAGGCTGAATTGAAAGGTGTTATTCGAGAAGCGGTATAAGTACTCCCTTCGGTCTCTTCTGACGCCTCTAAAGTCACTTTTTGTCGGAGTTGCGAACCGGAAAGTAATTGAAATCGATCGTCAAGTGGGACGTGTCGGGCGGCATTATTCAATGGAAGCCAATGCTCTGATTCCACCATTTTCGATTCGGTACTAAAGCCTGCTGTGTCCGATGTTTGCGGCTTTCCGACAAGAAAAATCGGATGTTCGTCTGACTGAATATTCGTTTGGGTTGTCTCCAGCCATGTTTGCAAACGGTAGCCGCCTGTAACGAAGCCCCACTCGCCCGATTCCGTTACTTGAACCACAAACTGTAGTCCGAGATCGTTCTGTTGCGGAATATACCTGAGTTGTATGTGTCCCCCCTCGTTGTCAACCGAATTATATATGCGTGGATTTCTCCGAGTCTTTAGGTTCGGATATAGCAGTTTACCGTCTGCGGTGCCATACTCAAAGAGATCAAAATCTGGTGTGGGTAGATTAGCAAAGGTAGCCTCTCTTTCTATGGCGCGAAGCAATCTTTCGTCGGCAGCTGTGGCCTGAACGTCCTTCTCAACTTTGTTGAGGAAAGCTTGGTAATTATTTGAAATTTGGGCGCGAAGCGTCTCAACAGAGGCATCAATGTCCCGTTTAAAAGCGAGTCGAATTAGGAAACTGGTACTCCCAAAAACAACACCAAACATGACGAGGAAAACGAAGCCGTAAGCGATAAAAATCTTATCATGAAACTGTAAAGTGGAGAGTCTATTCCTCATTTTATGGCACAACTTGTAAATTGTCTTTGCTTTAAACTCAGAAAATATGTGACACGAGAGGGATTATTTTTAACCACCTACTTGCTATCCGCCATCGGTGCTAAGGCAAAAGATCGGAAGTTCCGCTTGTAGCCTTCAACACCATCTTGGAGATATGTTAACTCATTTCCACCGTCGGTGTCAAGGTGCAAATCTTGGAGCCTGCCTTTTACGGCGATGGCATCCATTAAGACACGCATCAGTTGACAAACAGACTGGATATCCCGTTTCGGAAGGGTTAACGTTGCATTAGATACACCTTTCTCGCTAAAATCTAAGGCAGTGCCACGATAGGAGGCGGTCTGCAGGTGTGTCATTGATAACCCTTCAAAGTCGGTTAATTTCCTGTCCATCTGAGTATCTCTCGGTAGCACTAAATCGGGTCCGAGTTCCCGCCAGTGGATAAATAGGACGACTTTATCTCGCGGCCCGGCGATGATGCCATTGAGGATTGAGTGATTACTCGTAGGCCCCTTGGCATTTATGACGTTAGGACCCGTTCCCCGTTCTTGAATAGATTCTGTACAGAGTTGAACAAACCACTCACCGAGGCAGCTGTTATCGGCATAGTTATAGAAAACAATAGTATTTTTGCTTGGGTGTTTGGTGTCCTCAACTTCTTCAGCGAAATGGATCCACCGAGCGAGTTGATAGGCAACGTTGTCTTGATGTTCACACGGCAGAAAGAAATCCTCATGTGCTTGTTTCACACCGTCCAGTGCAGCACGGACGCGAGTCTTTGGGGTTTCATTTTTTCCGGCTGTCATCGCGAGGAAGAACAGACCAACAGGCGAGAAGGCTGAAAACCGTCCACCGACACCATCGGGGACAGGAAGCAACGTGTCACCGTAGAAAGATGATTGTTCATGCATTCGGAACAACACACTCTCAGCAGTGAGTCCAGTTGTCGCGAGGACATGTTGCCGCCAGTTTTCATCGTCAAGCACTTCACGGATAATCATCAATGTCGCCATTGTCTCGGTTGTCGTGCCAGATTTGCTGATGACGTTGAAGAGTGTTTTCTGGAGGAGATTCCGCGTTTTGAGCATCTCAATTAAGCCGACGAGTTTGCGCGGATCAAAGGTATCACCCGTAAAATAAACCTCTGGAGCACCGCCGCGTTCTTCAACTGACAGCAAGTTATGATGGGGGTGATTGAAAGAATCGTGGAAGACGCGAGCACTGAGATCAGAGCCGCCTATACCGATGACGACCAACACCGAAAAGTCTTCGCGGGCACGCGTGGCTAACGTCGTAACTTTGACGATATCTGTCTCTTGGAGATGACTGCGGGTCCAAGCACGAAGTCCACGTTCCAATTCGACAAGTGGTGCTGATGCCTCCTCCTGAAATAGCGCGTGAATTCTCTGCAAAGCGGTATCAACCTTCTGTTTTGCTGTCTTCCCCTCGCTGCCGGTAGCGGGGAACGAGGCTGCTGTCCCTTCACCAATCGAGAAACAAAGTTTTCTATCCAACAAAATCTCCTTTTTGCTAAATTCTTCCATACTTGTCCGAGAGGCGGACGATATCTTCTTCATCAAAGTGCCCGAACGAGATTTCGAGGATCCGATAGTCTTTCGATTCACCGATGAGTTGATGCTTCGCACCTTGTGGAATAAACACAGGTTCCATAGGTTCAGGACGTTGAATGGTGCCATTAAGTTTCAAACAGGCACCCTCATCAAGCGGAATCCATAACTCACTCCGATGATGATGATACTGATAACTCACCTGCTCCCCTGCCCGAATTTCTAAGATTTTGACAGTGACAGGTTGATTAAGTACATATTGTATGAAGCCACCCCAAGGTTTTTCAACTGTTGTGATCTCTTGAAGTTCTTGCGCGGATAATTCCATAATTTATTCTCCGAACTGCGATGCACATCTATGAAAAAATGCTTACAAAAATACGATAGATAGTGTATCATATAGGCAGTCCGATAGTCAACCAAAACTGGAGTCCACCAGAGGCATCCAGTTTTCAGTAGAAACCATTTAACGTTACGGCACACGGAGTGTGCCTACTACTATGACTTCAACGTTACGGCACACGGAGCGTGCCTACTACCATGTTTAAAGATTCGATTTCAGCACTCATTGAAAATAGTATTACGGAAAAGGTGTTTCCTGGGGCAGTTGCTTGTATCCTTACGAATAAAGAGGTGCTTTACCACGAAGCTTTTGGCTGCCGATCTATAAAGCCGAAACGACTGCCCATGCTTCGGACGACCCTGTTCGACTTGGCATCGCTGACAAAGCCGATTGTCATCGGGACGCTCTGCATGCAGCTTGTTGAGAAAGGCAGGCTCTCCCTGAGTACACCTGCTGAGAAATACTTGCCAGCCTTCGGACAGAAAGGCGTAACGCTTACCCATCTGTTGACACATACTTCAGGTCTTCCGGCATGGGTACCGCTCTACTTACGGGCAGGATCCCGCGAGCATGTTATTTCTTATCTCGGTGAGGTGGCATTGGAATCTCAACCTGGAGAGAAGGCGGTATACAGTTGCTTAGGGTATATTGTGCTCGGTGCGCTGCTTGAAAAGGTAACGAAACAGCCGCTTGATCAATTGGCGCGAGAGCGGATATTCGCACCACTCGGTATGGAGCAGACGTGGTTCAATCCGCCCCAAGCGTGGCATGGAAACTGTGCTGCCACTGAGGATTCCAACAGTTTTGAACGTCGGATGGTAAACTATGAACGCTACGACTGGCGAGAAGGTGTGATTATCGGACAGGTCCACGATGAAAACGCGCATTTTCTCGGCGGTGTTTCAGGCAATGCGGGACTCTTCGCTACGTCAACAGACCTCAGAAAATTTTGCAGCGCGTTAATGGATAACGGTGGTGTCCTATTACGTTTGGAGAGCCTCGACACAATGCGTAAAGTCGTCTCAGCAGAAGGAGAACGCCGCTGCATCGGTTGGGCAGTGACGGATGATGAATGTCTTTATCATACAGGGTTCACTGGTACTTCAATACGGATATGTTTGAAGAGGAAACTCGCTGCTATTCTGTTGACAAATCGGGTACACCCTGATGCTGACCGACGCGGTATTATCGAATTTCGGAGGATGTTCCATGAAATAGTTTTCAGTCGTCAGTTGTCAGTTAAAGAGGGTATTGTTTAATCAGAAACCTCTTGTAACTGATAACTGATAACCGATAACTATAAAAAACGAAAAGATGGATGTTCCGGCAAAATCACAACAAACAGAATTAGGGTTGAGCATTTTACTCAGCGAGAAAAGTGATTGGATTCGAGGGAAATCAATCGGGCTGATTACAAATCATACTGGGGTTGATGCTGCTCTACGTAGCAACTATCGGCTTTTTGCTGAAGCACCCGAGTGTCAACTCTCCGCGATTTTTTCGCCAGAGCACGGACTCTGGGGAGCGGTACAAGACGGTATCGCTATCAATAGTGTTGACACCTCTGATGAAAATCCATTAAGCGTGCCGATTTTCAGTCTGTATGGACAATCGATGCGCCCTACAGCAAATCAACTTGAAGGTATAGATCTGCTTGTCTATGATATGCAGGATGTCGGCGCGCGTTATTATACCTACATTTCGACCTTACTACATGCGATGGAGGCAGCCAGTGACTATGGACTTGAGCTTATCGTTGCTGACCGACCGAATCCAATTACCTGCACTGCTGTGGAGGGACCGGTATTGGCGAGCGGCTCTGAATCTTTCGTAGGTATACATAGGATTCCAGTTCGTTATGGGTTGACGGTCGGTGAATTGGCAATGTTATTGAAAGCGGAGCGCGTGCTGTCATGTCAACTAAAAGTGGCATGGATGTATGGATACAAACGAGGCATGTGGCACGATAACACCGGTTTGCAATGGGTGCCGCCATCACCGAATATGCCGACGCTTACAACCGCAGTGCTTTACCCGGGGTTATGTCTCTTTGAAGGCACAAATATGAGCGAGGGACGTGGCACGACAAAGCCGTTTGAATACATAGGTGCGCCTTGGTGCAATGGCGAAAGATGGGCAGAACTACTGAATGACTGCCAACTACCGGGGGTTCGGTTCCGTCCTGTTGTTTTCACACCCGCGCCGGTCGCTGATACCACAAAACACGCAAAACAGACCTGCGGAGGCGTTGCAATCCACATTACCGACAGAGAACGTTTCCGTCCAATAGAGACCGCTCTCCAGATGTTATCCGTTTTAACCACCGAGTATAGAGACCATTTTAGATTTTTACCCGCCCATTTTGATAGGTTAGTAGGAAACACTTGGCTCCGAGATGCTCTGTCAAATGGAGAATCAGTGGATACGATTCGGGCGCGGTGGGAGCGAGAACTTCAGACGTGGATTGACAAAGCAAAAGAGTATCACGCCTACGCTTAGGAACATAGATGAAAGAATTTTTTGAACTTCTTAAAAAAGATAAAAAACTTGTTATCGGTTTAATGTCCGGTACCTCTGTTGATGGCATTGATGCTGCCATCGTTGAAATTACCGGACACGGCTTGGGAACTGAAGTAGACCTCATCGCTTTTGAGACCTTTCCCTTTCCATCCGGCGTGCCACAACGGATCCTTTCCCTCAGCCAACCCGATACCGGTCGCGTTGATGACATCTGCGAGATGAATTTCTATATCGGACATCTCTTCGCAGAAGCGGTGAAACACATCCTGCAAAAAAGTGGAATGCGCGCCAGCGATATTGATCTCATCGGCTCACACGGTCAAACAATTCATCATCTGCCAAAAGACACAAGCGCGGATTGCAACGATTCTCGTTATCCCTCAACGCTACAGATCGGCGAACCTGCGGTCATCGCGCACGAAACTGGAATTCCAACGATAGCGGATTTTCGGGTCGCTGATATGGCAGCGGGCGGGCAAGGCGCGCCGTTGGTATCATACATCGACTATCTACTGTTCCATAACAGTGTTAAAACAGTTGGATTGTTGAACATCGGCGGGATCGCGAACCTCACGGTGCTGCCTGCAAACGGAACGTATGATTCCGTCTGTGCTGCGGATACGGGTCCCGGCAACATGTGTATTGATGCTGTCGTAACAGAAATTACGGAAGGGGTGGAACACTACGATAAAGACGGCAAACGCGCCGCACACGGCACGCCATACCAACCGCTCATTGACGAATGGTTAAAGCACCCGTTTTTCCAACTGTCTCCCCCGAAAACCACCGGACGCGAGATGTTTGGACACACTTATGCAATGGAATGTCTGGCGGACTGCCGTGAACACGCACTTTCAGACAACGATTGCATCGCGACACTGACCGAACTGACGGTCCAGACGATTGTCGGCTATATCGAACGATTCATAACAGGACAGAACCCGATAGATACGCTTTATGTGAGCGGTGGTGGTGTCCACAATCAGACGATCATGCGACGACTCAGCGAACAATTACCGAATACAATAGTTGAATCTGTGGACAATTCTGGCATCTCAGCGGATGCGAAGGAGGCAATTGCGTTCGCGATTCTGGCGAACGAGACCCTCCATGGAAACGCTGGGAATCTACCTTCAGCGACGGGGGCATCCGTCCGGAAAATTTTGGGCAAGTTCGTGTGTCCATGATTTACTGGCTGTCGGTTTCCATCAGCAATCGGTTCTCGGTATTTCAGCAGCACCGTTAAATTTCTTTGCAAGAAAGGACAACGTTAACGATTATCTTTAACGTGAGAATCTACCTTTGGCAGTGCTTATCCACGGAGATGTATTTAACTTCAGGGTGGTTTGTTGTCCTGCGCGGTCAAGGGTTACCTGCTTGGGTTGGATGTCAACGATTTTGGTGTCCGCGTCAAAAGTATCACCGATGCTGACGATGTGCGTCTGATTTCCGGCAGTGGAAACTTGGATAATCGCCTGGAGTGGTGTTTTTCCGTCTTTGGGTACCATTGTGCCGAGCAACCGATACGGTTCTTTTCGACGTGGCGGAGTCCAACCCAGCGGACGGAAGAGGTTGTTGTTTATGATGGTGCGGTAGAAATCCGATTGATAGGGCGGAAGATCGGAAGCGTGGAAGGGGCGCACCGGGGTGCGGGGTTGATTGTCGAGGCGAGAGAGTGCATTCGGTGGGATATCCTTGACAGGTGAGGGTTCAGGTATCGGTGGCGAAGGCGCGGGAAAATGCGCCACAATGACAAGGGTTCCGAGTAAAATCAACGCGCCAGCAATCAAAAGACCACCAGCGCGTCGGTTGAAAAGGGTTGATTGT